>DASYUS010000394.1:0-7062 GCA_036000945.1 Allostellaceae bacterium | reverse complement strand
TAGCCGCCGTCGATCGCGATCTCGGCGCCGTTGATGAAGCTCGCCTCGTCGGAGACGAGGAACAGCACCAATTCGGCGCATTCCCTGGGCGTCCCCTGCCGACCCATTGGGATGGCCGCGCGCGCGGCATGCGCAAATGCCTCGCCGCCGCTTTGGAAAAAGCCGGTGTCGGCGATCTGCCCGGGATGGATCGAATTGACCCTTATGTTCCACGGCGTGAACTGCAGGACGGCGGTCTTGGTGAGGCCGCGCAAGCCCCATTTGCTCGCCGTATAGGCGGCATCGTCATGCGCGGTCATTCCGGCCGTCGAGGAGATGTTGACGATCGAGCCGCCGCCGGAATCGCGGATCGCCGGAGCGCAATGCTTCATGCCGAGGAGGGGCCCCGTCAGGTTGACCGCGATCGTGCGGTTCCACGCGTTGAGCGTGGTGGCGACGATGCCCTGCCGGGCGATCGTGCCGGCATTGTTGACGAGGATGTGGAGGCCGCCGAAGGCCGCGAGGGTGGCAGCGACGATTTCCTGCCACTGCGCCTCATTTGCCGCATCGTGCACGCGGAACTCGGCCCGCCCGCCGGACTCGCGCAACCGCTGCGCCAGCGCCTCGCCCTTCGCGGCATCGACATCGGTCAGCGTGACGGCGGCGCCCTCGCGGACGAACAGCTCCGCCTCCTGCGTCCCCTGCCCGCCCGCCGCCCCGGTGATCAGCGCAACCTTGCCGGTCAGTTTCGGCATCGGTAGTTCCTCCGCATAAATCCACGGTCATTGCGAGCGCAGCGAAGCAATCTCGATCGGGTCAGCTCAGTCGGCACGAGATTGCTTCGCTGCGCTCGCAATGACAACTGCTGCCGGCTAAAGCTTCGGCACGTAGCCCTTCCTCGGGTATTCGTCCCAGTATTGGCGGAAGCCGTGCTTCGACGCTTCGAGATGCGGGTGGGCGCGCAGGCGGTCGACATCGATGTCGATGCCGAGGCCGGGGGCGGTCGGCAGGTCGATCCAGCCGTCGTTGACCGAGAGGGAGGCGGTGGCGATCTCGTCGCAGACGCTCTCGAGGTTAACGAAATACTCGGTGATGCGGAAATTGGGGATGACGGCCGAGACGTGCACGGTCGCCGCCATCCCGACGAGCGGCGAGTTGTAGTTGTGCGGCGACATGACGACGGCGTGCGGTTGCGCCATCACGGCAATGTCGAGCAAGGCCGAGATGCCACCGATCGCGCAGATGTCGGGGTTGAGGATGTCGGCGGCGCGCGCCGCAAGGCACCCGGCGAACTGCTCCTTGGTATAAAGCGCCTCGCCGGTGACGATCGGGATCTGGACGGCGCGGCGCACCTCGGCGAGGAGCGCGATGTTGTCAGCGAGGCACGGCTCCTCGTACCAGTCGATGGCGAATTCTTCGAGGCGACGGCCGATGCGGATCGCGTGCTGCGGCGCGAAGCGGCGGTGCGCTTCGACGAGGATCTCGAAATCGGGGCCGAGCGCCGCACGCATCGCGCGCACATAATCGATCGCAAAATCCTCGTCCTTCCTATCGACAAAGCTGCGCCACGGCCCGGGGAACGGGTCGAACTTGGCGGCGGTGAAGCCCATCGCCTTGACCTTCCTGGCGCGCTCCACCCCCTCCTCGATCGAGGAGCGGCCGGCCCAGCCATTGGCGTATATGCGCACCCGCTCGCGCGAGGCGCCGCCCAACAGGTTGTAGATCGGCAGCCCGGCGATCTTACCAATGATGTCCCACGAGGCGATCTCGATCGCGCTCCACGCCGACGAGAGCTCCATCGAGCCGCGGCGGATCGCGAAATCCTCGAACATCACCTGCCCGGTGTGGCGGATGTTGAAGACTCCGCGGCCGATGACATAAGGCGCCATCGCGCGGACGCACTCGGTGATCACCGTCTCCTTGCCGGCGGTGACATACCCCTCGCCCCAGCCATAGGCGCCGTCCTCGGTCTCGACCCGGCAGAACAGGAGATCCTTTGAGCTCCCGGTGCCGAAGATGAAGCTCTCGATGCGCGCGATTTTCATGGCTTGGTCCCTCGGTAGGGAATGCGAGGATTATCCGATGGAGGTGGCTGGTACAACCCACACCGGGGCGGTACGCTGGATGCCAATTCCGCAGAGCCATAGGGGAGCTACGCCGATGCAGGTCATGGACGCGATCACCGAGATCCTGAAGCGCGAGGGCATCTCGACCTTGTTCTGCTTCCCGACGACGCCGATCATCGAGGCGGCGGTGGCCGGCGGGATACGTCCGGTGATCTGCCGCCAGGAGCGGGTCGGCGTGCACATGGCTGACGGCTGCGCCCGCGTGACGAATGGCCGGCCGGCCGGCGTCTTTGCGATGCAATACGGGCCGGGCGCCGAGAACGCCTTTGCCGGCATCGCTTCGGCCTATTCGGATTCGACCCCGATATTGCTGCTGCCGCTGGGACACCCGCGCGAGACGGCGCAGATGTTCCCCTTGTTCAATTCGACCCGGACCTATGCCTCGGTCACCAAGCAGGTCGAGCCGGTCAACCTGCCGGAACACGCCGTCCCGGCGATGCGGCGCGCCTTCAACGCGCTGAAAAACGGCCGCTCCGGCCCGGTCATGGTCGAGGTGCCGGCCGATGTGATGACCGCCGAGTTCGCCGGCAACCAGGTCGACTACACGACCGTGCGCCGCACCCGCTCGGCTGGCGACGAAGGCGATATCGACGAGGCGGCAAAGCTGCTGCTCACCGCGAAAATGCCGATGATCATCGCCGGCCAGGGCGTCCTCTACGCCGAAGCCTGCGACGAACTCCTCGCACTCGCCGATCTGCTCGGCATCGCCGTGATGACGACGACCGACGGCAAGAGCTGCTTCCCAGAGGACCATGCGCTGGCCCTGGGCTCGGGCGGCACCGTCTACACCGGCCACGGCCGCCATTTCCTGCAGGAAACCGACCTGATCTTCGCGGTCGGCACATCCCTGACCAAGCACAACATCTCGACCCCGATCATCCCGCCGGGGAAGGCGATCATCCACGCCACCAACGATGCGCGCGACCTCTACAAGGCAAACAACACGGTGCTGCCGATCCTCGGCGACGCCAAGCTCGTGCTGGCGCAGCTGATCGAGGCGGTGAAGGACCGCACCGAAGGCAACCCGCGCGCGACCGGCGTGCGCCCGACGATCGCCCGGCTCAAGGCCGAATGGCAGCAGCGCTGGCATGCCAAGCTCAGCACCCGGACGACGCCGATCAACCCCTATTTCGTGATGTCGGAATTCATGCGCGTCATTCCTTCGGAAGACGCCATCGTCACGCACGATTCCGGGAGCCCGCGCGATCAGCTCCTGCCGATGTACGTCGCGAAGAAGCCGCGCGGCTATATGGGCTGGGGCAAGTCGCATCAGCTCGGCACCGGCCTCGGCCTCGCGATCGGCGCCAAAATCGGCGCGCCCGACAAGATGTGCGTCAACTTCATGGGCGACGCCGCCTTTGGCATGACGGGCCTGGATTTCGAGAGCGCGGTGCGCTGCGGCATCCCGATCACGACGATCGTCCTCAACAACTCGACGATGGCGATCGAAACCCACGCGATGCGCGCCAGCCACGAAAAGCACCGCACCCGCGACCTCGGCGGCAACTACGCCGCGATCGGCAAGGACCTTGGCGGCTGGAGCGAGCGGGTCGACGACCCTGCCCAGGTCGGCCCGGCGATCCTCAGGGCCCGCAAGGAAAACGAAAACGGCAAGGCCTGCCTCCTCGAATTCATCACCAGTGCCGAGACCGAATTCTCGCACCGCCGCGGCGCCGCATAATCCCTGGTAACCGAGGCGGCGAGCGCGCACATTCCGGCAATGGCGTCGACCTTCGACACGCTCGAAATTGCAAAGCGCCTGAAGAGCGCCGGGTTCGCGGACGCCCAGGCGGAAGCGCTGACAGTCGCGTTGCGGGAAACGCACGATGCGGATCTGTCGCGCCTCGCCACGCGAGACGAGATGAACGCGGGCTTCGCGGCGCTACGTGCCGAGATGGAGATTTTGCGCCGCGATTTGACCATTCGCCTGGGTGGAATGATTGTTGTCGCGACGGGCGTGTTGCTCGCAGCGAAGTTCTTCGGCTGACCGACTTTGTATCCGGTGCGACGACGCGATTTCATTGTGCTCGCGGGCGGCGCGGCGGCGGCGTGGCCTCTCACCAGCCGCGCGCAGCAGAAGGCGATGCCGGTGATCGGCTACCTCAGCACCGGCTCGCCCGCCCCGCTTGCGCCAAATGTGGCCGCCTTCCGCCATGGACTGAGCGAAACGGGCTATATCGAGGGGCAAAACGTGGCGATCGAGTACCGCTGGGCGGAGGACCACAACGATCGGCTGCCCGCCTTGGCCGCCGATCTCGTCGGCCGCAAGGTGGAGGTAATCGCGGCAAGCAGCGGTGCCGTACGTGCGTTGAAAAGCGCCACCTCGACCATTCCGATCGTCTTCATGGGCGTCGGCGACCCGGTCGGAGCCGGCCTGGTCGCCAGCCTCGCCCGACCCGGCGGCAACGTCACCGGCTTCAGCAACATCTTTCTCGAGCTGATGCCCAAGCGGCTCGAACTGCTATCCGAGCTGGTACCCCAGGCCAAGGTTATTGCCTTACTGGTCAACCCGAACGCTCCGAGTGCCGAGGCCCAAATCAAAGTCGTGCAGGAAGCGGCACGGGTGAAGGGCGTGCAGCTTCCCATCGTGAAGGCCGGCACCGAGAGCGAGATCGACGTTGCTTTCGCCTCCCTCGTCGAACTGCATGCCGGCGCGTTGCTCGTCGGGGGCGACCCGTTCTTCCTTACCCGGCGCGAGCAGTTCGTGGCACTGGCAGCACACCACGCCATTCCGGCGAACTATATGTGGCGCGATTTCGCCGAGGCCGGCGGCCTGATCAGCTACGGAATTAGCAACATCGCGATCTGGCGCCAGGTCGGCGGGTACACCGGCAGGATCCTCGATGGCGCCAAGCCCGCCGATCTGCCGGTCCAGCAGCCGACCCGGTTCGAACTGGCAATCAACCTCAAGACCGCCCAGGCGCTCGGCCTCACCGTGCCGCGATCCCTGCTGATCCGCGCCGACAAGCTCATCGAATGACGGGGGGAGAAGCATACGGCGGTGTTCGCTCGCGGTGATGGCGGCGTTCTGGCTGGCGGCGGCGCCGGGGCCGGCGGTGGCCCGCGACCCGTTGGTGTTGCAGCTGAAATGGCTGGCGGATGCGCAGTTTGCCGGCTACTTCGTCGCCGACGCCAAGGGCTTCTACCGGAAGGCCGGGCTCGACGTGACGATCAAGCCGGGCGGGCCGGACATCGCCCCGATGCAGGTCCTCGCCTCGGGCGGTGCCGATGTCGCGGTCGATTGGATGGCCGCGGCGCTGGCCGCTCGCGACGCCGGGACGCCGGTCGTCAATATCGGGCAGGTCTTCCAACATTCGGGGCTGCAATTGACTTGCCGGCGCGACAGGTTGGTGCGGCGGCCCGCCGACCTCAAGGGCAAGACCGTCGCGGTGCGGTTCGACGGCAACGAATATCCGTTCCTCGCCTGGATGGCGAAACTCGGGCTCACCACCGGCGGCGACAAGCCAGACGTGACCGTGCTGCGCCAAGGCGCCGGCGTCGAATTGCTGATCGAAGGGCGCGCCGCCTGCATCTCGACGATGAGCTACAACGAATATTGGCAGGTGATCGACGCCGGGCTGAAACCGGCGCAATTACACGTCTTCCGCTATGACGACGATGAGGGTGTGGCAACATTGGAGGACGGGCTTTACACGTTGTCGTCCCAACTCGGCGACCCGGCAATGCAGGACCGGCTGGCGCGCTTTCTGCGCGCTACGGTCGCCGGCTGGCGCTTCGCGATCGCGCCGGGTAATCAGGACGAGGCGGTGCGCATCGTCCTGCGCCACGCCACGGCAGATGCGCCGGCATCCAACCCAAAGGAAGCGAAACGGATGCTGCGCGAGGTGGCCAAGCTGGTGGCCGGCAACCGGCACGGCATCGGCCATCTCGACCCTGCCGCCTACGAACGGACGGTCGATGTCCTGCTGTCGAGCAGCGCCAGCCCGGTGATCCACCGGCGGCCCGAGGGGGCGTGGACACACGCGGTGTGGGAGCGGGCCTTCACGCGGTGACGGCGCTGCCGCGAGCGCACCGACCAGGTCATCAAATGTCGAGGCCGCGCCGCATCGGCGTTTCGATTACCGCTCGGCTCATGTAAAAGGCTTTAACATGAGCTGGTCACGGCAAGGCGACCCTGACAGCCGTCGCGGCTATCACCACGGCAATTTGCGCGAGGCGCTGATCCGCGCCGCGCTCGACCTGATCGCCGAGAAAGGGCCGGCAGGGTTCACCTTCGCCGATGCGGCGCGCTGGGCCGGGGTCAGTTCGGCGGCCCCCTACCGCCATTTCCGCGACCGCGAGGCGCTGCTCGCCGATGTCGCCCGCCGCGGCTTCGACTTGTTCGAGGCTGCGCTCAACCACGCGTGGAACGGCGGACGCCCCGACCCTTACGCGGCATTCGAGAGCGTCGGCCGCGCCTATCTCGCCTTCGCCCGCAACGAGCCGGCGCATTATTCGGCGATGTTCGAGGCAGGGGTGCCGCTCGACGCCGATCCAGGACTGCGCGAGGCCGCCAACCGCGCCTTCGATGTGCTGCGGCATGCTTCCGAGGCGCTGAGCGCCCGGATGCCGGCGGATAAACGCCCGCCCGCCCTGATGATGAGCCTGCACATCTGGGCGCTGTCGCACGGCATCGCCTCGCTGTTTGCCCGCGGCGACGCCGGAAGGCGCAAATTGCCGATGACCCCCGAGGAGCTGCTCGAAGCCGGCGTGCTCATCTATCTGCGCGGGCTCGGCATCATCGCGGAGGCGCCGCGGCCCACCGGCTGACAAAGTTCGGTTCGCCGCATCTTGACATCGCCGGCAAGCCGAAATATGTGAATGTAAGATACATTTACATGAGGCCCGCCATGAACCCCGTCATGTGGCTCGACGATATCGGCAAGCCGGCCTGGATCGCGCTGATGGTCGTCAGCTTCATCCTGTTCTGGCCGATCGGCCTCGTAGTCCTCGGATA
>DASYUS010000393.1:0-1816 GCA_036000945.1 Allostellaceae bacterium | reverse complement strand
CGTTTCGGCACGGCGAAGGCACCGGCGGCGGAGTAGCGCCAACAGCCCGTCTCCCGCATTGCGGGAGAGGGTGGCGAGCGGAGCGAGCCGGGTGAGGGCCCAACCAAAAAAACCCTCACCCCTCTCACGCCTCGGCGTGGGCCCCTCCCTCTCCCGCGATGCGGGAGAGGGGCTGCGTTTCAAAAATTCTCCAGGCTGAGGACTTCATCGTCGTAGTCGTAGGCGAAGATTTCGGCGTGGCGGCCCCAGTTGATGACGGTGTCGAGCACGCGCTCGGCCTCCTCCTCCGACAGATGGTCCTCGAGCTCCCGCAGGAAGCGGGCGGCCGGCGCGCGGTGCCCCGGCCGCTCGTCGAGGACTCGACGGATATGGGCGGCGAGCGGCACGTGCTTTAGGAGGCCGTCGGCGAACATCTGCTTGCGGGTTTCCATGTCGGCGGCGGCATAGGCGCGGCCAGCCTGGGTCAGCTCGATGTCGCCGCTGCTGACATGTGCGAGGCCAAGGAGCTGCAGCGTTTCGATCAGCGGGAACAGCTCGTCCATGTCGAGGTTTTCCTCGTCGGCGAGCAGCGGCAGGTCGGCGCGGCCGTTGTAGGACGGCTCGGTCAGCCGCTCGACCAACCCCGAGAGCTGCTGCACCGCGGCGTCCGGCAGGCGATAGCCGAGGCCGATCGGCTCGGGTTTCGCGCCGCGCCGCCCGTCGCGCCCCGGCGCCGTCGTCAGCAGCGTATAGACTTGGTCGACGGTCTGGCGGAAGGCGGGGCTCTCCCAGTCCCGCGGGCGCGGCAGCGCGACCGGCACCTCGGCGCCGATATGGCCGGGGTCGCTGCTGAAAATGAGGATGCGGTCGGCCATCTCGACCGCCTCCTCAATATTGTGCGAGACCATCAGGATGCCCTTGGTCGGGATGCGGCGCTGCATCCACAGATCGGACAGATCGTTGCGCAGGTTTTCCGCGGTCAACACGTCGAGCTGCGAGAACGGCTCATCGAGCAGCAGGATGTCGGGGTTGACGACGAGGGCTCGGGCAAAGCCGACGCGCTGGCGCATGCCGCCCGACAGCTCCTTCGGATAGGCGTTCTCAAAGCCGTCGAGACCGATCACGTCGATCGCCTCGACCGCGCGCCGACGCCGCTCGGCGGCCCAGACGCCCTGCGCTTCGAGGCCGAGCTCGACATTGCCGAGGACGGTGAGCCACGGAAACAGCGCGAAGCTCTGAAACACCATCGCAACGCCGTGCACCGGGCCGCCGACCGGCTGGCCGCGATATTCGACGCGGCCTTCGCTCGGCGCGGCGAGGCCGGCTAGGATGCGCAGAAATGTTGACTTGCCCGCTCCCGATTTACCCAGGATCGCAACGATCTCACCGTCGCGCAGCGTGAAGTCGAGCTGTTCGAGGACCAGGCGACCGATATGGTCGGGTGTGCGGTAAGTCTTGCTGATGCCGCTCGCGCGCAGCAGCGGTGGCGCCGGGCTTGCCGGGTCGCCCCTGGAGCCGAGGAGTTCGACCGCCATTCGCTTCCTCCTCTCAGTCGAGCCGCAGGCGCTCGGCTGCCAGTTCGTACATCCGCCGCCATAGCAGGCGGTTGAACGCGAGCACGTAAAGGCACAACACCCCAATGCCGAGCGCGATACGCGCGGCGTCGCCGTCCGCCGTGTAACGGGCGATGTAGGCGCCGATCCCGGTGGCATGCAAGCTGGTATCGCCCCATTGCACGACCTCCGAGACGATGCTGGCGTTCCATGATCCGCCGGCCGCGGTGACCGCGCCGGTGATATAGGCCGGGAAGATCGCCGGCAGGATCAGCCGCCGCCAC
>DASYUS010000392.1:0-16288 GCA_036000945.1 Allostellaceae bacterium | reverse complement strand
AAGGCGCGGGTGAAGCCGGCTTCGAGCGACGACAGCATCGAGCGCCCGCTACGCACCTCCTCGCGGATGCGCTCGTAAATCAGCACGTTCGCGTCGACCGCCATGCCCATCGTCAGCGCGATCCCGGCGATGCCGGGCAAGGTCAATGTCGCCCCGAGCAGCGACAGCGCACCCAGCATCAGCGTCAGATTGAACATCAGCGCGATGTCAGCGAACAGGCCGAACAGCCCGTAAAACAGGAACATGAAGACGACGACGAGAACGACGCCGATGATGCTCGCGATGGTCCCGGCGTGGATTGAATCGGCGCCGAGTTCGGCGCCGACCGTGCGCTCTTCAAGAATCCTGATCGGCGCCGGCAGCGCGCCGGCGCGAAGCAGGAGCGCCAGATCGCTCGCCGTCTGCACCGTGAAGCTGCCGGAAATGACGCCGCTGCCGCCAAGGATCGGCTCGCGAATCACCGGCGCGCTGATCACCTTACCGTCGAGCACGATGGCGAACGGCTTGCCGACATTCTCCCGGGTCGCATCGCCGAACCGCCGAGCGCCTGCCGCGTCGAATTTGAAGCTGACGACCGGCTCGTTGTTCTGGAAGGTGGCCTGCGCGTCGGTCAGCGTGTCGCCGCCGACCATGACCCGCCTCTTCAGCACATAAGCCCCCGGCGCGCCACGATTGCCCCGCTCTTCCTGGGCGGGGAGGATCACGTCGCCGGGCGGCAGGCGGCCGCGCCTTGCCTCCTCGACCGAGACGCTCTGGTCGACCAGCTGAAAGGTCAGCTTGGCGGTGCGCCCCAGCAGCGCCTTGACGTGCTCGGGATTGTCGACGCCGGGCAGCTCGACCAGGATGCGCTGCTGGCCCTGCCGCTGGATCGTTGGCTCCTTGGTGCCGGTCTCGTCGATGCGGCGGCGAATGATCTCGATCGACTGCTCGACCGCCTGGCGCCGGCGGGTTTCGATCGCCAGCGCGCTGAACTGCAGCTTGCCGGCGCCATTGCCGTCGATCTCGACGGTGAGATCGGTATCGATCTTGCGCAGCGCCTCCCGCGCATCCTCGATCCGCGCGCCGTCGCGAATCGAAAAGGCAATCGCCTCACCGTCGACATCGAGGCCGGTGTAGCCGATCTTGGCGTCGCGGAGGGTATTTCGCACGTTCTCGACGAGCGAGTTGAGACGCTCGTGCTGGGCCGCGGCAAAATCAACCTCGAGCAAGAGATACGAGCCGCCGCGCAGATCGAGGCCGAGCGCCACCTGCTTGTGCGGGACATAGCGCGGCAGAGAGGCGAGCTGCGCCGGGCTGAACAGGTTCGGCAGGCTGAGGAGCACACCGAGCGCACAGACCCCACAGATCACCAGGATCTTCCAATTGGCGAAGTAGAGCATTCGCTAGGCTTTCATCGGCTTCGAGCGCGCCGCTGATCGTCCTCACGCCTTGTCGGCTTCGCGGCGCGCGGTCTCCTTGGCGGTCTCTTTGTCGCGATCGCGGGACGCCTCGCGCGCCGCGGCGGGGTCGGGCTTGGCGAGAACGCTGGCGATCGTGCTGCGCAGCACCCGGACCCGAACCCCCGAGGCGATGTCGACCTCGACCTCGTTGTCGCTGACCTTGGAGACCGTGCCGAAGAGGCCGCCGCCGGTGACGATCCGGTCGCCGCGCCGCAACGCGTCGAGCATCGCGCGGTGGTCCTTCTGCTTCTTCTGCTGCGGCCGGATCAACAGAAAGTAGAACACGACAAAGATCAGCACGAGCGGCAGGAACTGGACCATTGTGTTCTGGTCCATGAAACCGTTCACGCCCGTCCCCTGGGCATAGGCCGGCGAAATCAGCATCGGCATCGACCTCGAAATGTGGCGCCGCGGCATTCAAGGCAAGCGACATCGGGCGCTGGCCGGCGGCTAACCGGTGCGCGCATTGGTACGCGATGCCTCGGCAAAGGGCAATGCCCGGAGCCGTCGCGCGTTTCCGCCGCCCGAGGCCGTGTGATAACGTCCGCGCCCCTATTGCATTACCGATCGATCTATGACCGACACTGATCTTGTGCCGCTGCTCCGCCGCATCGCCGATGCGCTCGAACGCCTGGCCCCGGCGGGCGCGCCGGTCAACAACCTCGACGCTGCCGATGCGTTCGTCTGGCATGCCGAGCGCGAATGGTTCGAGCCGGTGCACAGCGTCAACCGCACGCCGATCGGGCTGTTGCGCGGGATCGACCGGGTCCGCGACATCCTTCTTGCCAACACCGAGCGCTTCGCCGCCGGGCTGCCGGCCAACAACGTGCTGCTGTGGGGCGCGCGCGGCACCGGCAAGAGTGCGCTCGTCAAGGCCGCCCACGCCGCGATCAACGAGAAGAAGCCGGGGGCGTTGGCGCTCGTCGAGATCCACCGCGAAGACATCCCAAGCCTGCCGCGGCTGTTGGCCTTGGCGCGGAACAGCAGACGACGCTGCCTCCTCTTTTGCGACGATCTGTCGTTCGCCCCCAATGACGCCAGCTACAAATCGCTGAAGGCGGTGCTTGAAGGCGGGATCGAGGGGCGCCCCGGCAATGTCGTGCTCTATGCGACCTCGAACCGGCGCCACCTGATGCCGCGCGAGATGATCGAGAACGAGCGCTCGACCGCGATCAACCCGGCCGAGGCGGTCGAGGAGACGGTCTCGCTGTCCGACCGGTTCGGCCTGTGGCTCGGCTTCCACAATGTCGATCAGGAGACCTTTCAGGCGATCGTACGCGGCTATGCCGCGCATTATGGGCTCGAGCTGCCGCCGGACCAGCTGCGCGCGGAAGCCAACGAATGGGCAATCACCCGCGGCTCGCGCTCGGGCCGCGTCGCCTGGCAGTTCATCCAGGACCTCGCCGGCCGGCTCGGCAAACCGCTCGCGTGACTCGCCTGATGCTCAGCCTCGGCGCTCGGGTTCCGCTGCGCCGGCGGTCGGCGCCGGGGCAAGAAACTCGCGCGGATCGACGGCTTTTTTGCCGCGTCGCAGCTCGAAATGGAGCTGCGGCTCGCTGACCCCGCCGGTGGCGCCGACCTTGGCGATCACCTGCCCCCGCCGCACTGTATCGCCGTGCTTGACCAGCAGCTCCTCGCAATGCGCATAGGCCGAGATCCAGCCGTCGGCGTGCTTGACGAGGACGAGATTGCCATAGCCGCGCAGCTCGTTGCCGGCATAGGCGACGACCCCACCGTCGATCGCGCTGACCGACGCGCCGCGCGGTGCGGCGATGTTGATGCCGTCATTATGGCCACCGCCCGCCGCGACACCGTAGCCGGCAAGGACACGGCCGCGCACCGGCCAGGGGAAGCGGCCGCCGCGCGGCGTCCCCGAGGCCTTTGGCGCAGCGGCGCCCGGTTCGGCGCGCGCTTCCTCGGCGGCGTCCGGCTCCGCCGGCGGTTTTGGTGGCGCGGTGGAGCCGAGGGGCGGCGTCAGGCTCGCCGGGCCCTGGGGCGGCCGCGCGATGGCGGCCGGTTCGATCGCGGCCGGCGGCGCTGGACCGTCGAGCGGGATGATGTCGGGCGTCGCGCGCGCCACCGCCGTCGGCGGCCCGGGTGCCGGGCCGGCTGGGATCGCAGTTGGCGTCGGATCGCTGCCGGCCGGGATCAATAGACGCTGGCCGGTTTCGATTTTATAGGGCGGCGAGAGGTGGTTGGCAGCAATGATCGCCGCCGTCGGCACACGATGCTCCTGCGCGATGCGGCCCACCGATTGGCCATGCTGTGCGACAATCGTCCGGCCCGGCGGCATCGGCCGCGCCATCCGGGCCGCGTTCGACGCCGGCATGATCGCCGCCTCGCTGGCAAAGCCCGGCGCGGCGCCTCTCAGGATTACCGGCGCCGGGCTTGGCGGGTCCGTTGAACAGGCAGCGACAAGACCGGTAAATGCGATTGTCGCCGCGGCCCGGACGATGCCGAGCCGCGCGCATCTCTGTTCCCCCATTTCCCCCCTCCTTGCGCGTCCCCCGACACGCAAGAAAGCTCCGCTACGCTATCTCTTCCCCGCATGGAGAAGCATAGGACTCAAGCAGTCTAAGACAAAATCGCCGCCGCCCCTAGTCTGAATACTCCGCAGCGGCACTATTTTTGCGGCAGCGGCAATTATCCGCCATGCCTGACGATCACCTCTTCCCCGCCCATGTAGGGCCGCAACACCTCGGGGATGGCGACGGTGCCGTTGTGCCGCTGATAGTTTTCGAGGATCGCGATCAGCGTGCGGCCGACCGCGAGGCCTGAGCCGTTGAGCGTGTGGACCGGCCGCGTCCCCTTTTCCCCGGCCGGGCGATAGCGGGTTTTCATGCGCTGCGCCTGGAACGGGCCGCAATTCGAGCAGCTGGAGATCTCGCGATAGGTCCCCTGCCCCGGCAGCCACACCTCGATGTCATAGGTCTTCTGCGCGGCGAACCCCATGTCGCCGGTCGACAGCACGACGACCCGATAGGCGAGCCCCAGCCGCTGCAATACCGCCTCGGCGCAGGCGGTCATCCGATCGTGCTCGACTTCCGAGTCCTCAGGGCGGGTGATCGAGATCAGCTCGACCTTCTCGAACTGGTGCTGCCGGATCATGCCGCGGGTATCCTTGCCCGCCGCGCCGGCCTCGGAACGGAAGCACGGCGTCCAGGCGGTCAGGCGCAGTGGCAGCGCCGTCTCTTCGAGGATTTCGCCGGCATAGAGGTTGGCCAGCGGCACCTCGGCGGTCGGGATCAGCCAATAGCCTTCGCGGGTCTGGAACAAATCCTCGGCGAATTTCGGCAGCTGGCCGGAGCCGAACACCGCATCGTCGCGCACCAAGAGCGGCGGCGAGATTTCCTCGTAGCCGAATTCGCGCGTGTGCAGATCGACCATGAATTGCCCGAGCGCCCGCTCGAGGCGGGCCAGCGCCCCGCGCAACACGACGAAGCGCGCCCCCGACAGCTTCGCGGCGCGCGGGAAGTCCATCAGCCCGAGCCTTTCGCCGATCGCCTCATGCGGCAGCGGCTCGAAATTGAACTGCGGCGGCGCACCATGGCGGCGCAGCTCGCGATTGGCAGTTTCGTCCGGGCCGTCCGGCACCTCGGGCGCGGGCAGGTTGGGCAGGCCCGCCAGGAGATCATCGATCTGCCGGCGCAATTCGGCTGCTTTGGCGCCGGTGGCGACCTCGTCATCCTTGCCGCGCGCAATCTGCGCGAGCAGTTCCTCAGCCGACTCGCCGCGCTGCTTCGCCGCGCCGACCTCGCGCGACAGGCGGTTGCGCGCCGCCTGCGCCTCCTGCGCCGCGGTTTCGAGCGCCCGCCATTCGCGGTCGAGCGCCAACACTTCGTCCGCGCGCGGCGTCAAGCCGCGGCGCGCGAGGCCCTGGTTGAATGCCTCCGGGTTCTCCCGGATCCAGCGCAGATCGTGCATGGTGCTGATATCGCTATGAGGTCGTCCAACTTATAGGGAGCGAACACCGCCGGGTCCATGCCGGCACACCGCTAGCGCTCATCACCCTCCGGCTCGTCCTCGGGCGTCTCGTCGGTCGGGACGCTGTAATTGCCCTTGAGCCAGCGCCCGAGGTCGATATTGGCGCAGCGCGCGGAGCAGAACGGCTGATGGCGCGGGACCGCCGGCTTGCCGCAGATCGGGCAGCGCCGCGGCTTTGCGGGCAGCGGCGTCACCGGGTTGCCGGTACGCGTGTTCGCCATCTCCCCGATATCGCCTTACACGGGCGCGATGTCAAAAGGTGGCGCATCGCGGTCTGACGCGACGTCAACCGCGACCCTGCGGCCGAGCCGGGTTTCGAGCGCGTGCAGCGCGGCCGCGGCGGGGTCGCGCAGGGCAGCCGCAACCCCCGGCGCGACAACCAGCCGCCAGTTCGCCGCCGGGCGGGCGCGGGCTTCGCGGGCAAGCAGGCGCAAGGCCTCGAAGGCCAGGGTGATGGCGTTCTTCCGCCGGCTCTGCGGATCGAGCATCGCCTCGCTGAGCGGCCGCAAACGGCGCGGGCGCACGATTTCCAGGTGGCCGAGCCGGCTCCAGCCGAGGATTCGCGGCTCGGCCGGATCACCGGCGAGGGCGGCTTCCATCGCTTGGCTCACCCGCTCGCGCGGCCGCCGCCCATCGAGCGCGGCAAAATCGATGATGATCCCGCCGGCCAGCTGTCGCAGCCGCAGCTGGCGGGCGATCGCCGCCGCCGCGGCGAGATTGATCGCCAGCGCGGCGCGCTCGGCCGACGCCGCCTCAGGAGTCCCGGTATCGACGTCGATCAGCACGGCGGCGCGGCCTTCCTCGATATGCAGGCTGCCGCCCCGGGCAAGCGAAAGGCTCGGCGCCAGCGCGGCCTCGATGACGGCGTCGAGATCGACCGGCCAATCATCGCGTGGACAGTGGACGAGATCGGCCGCCGGAAAGGCGGCGTGCAATTCGCGCACTATGGCGGGGTCGTCGGCGATGATGCGCTGCGGTTCGCCTGGCAGGCGCAGCGCCAGCGCCGCCGCAAAGCCCGGCGCCGGGTCGAGCTGCGTCGGCGGGTCGCGGCATGCGGCAAGCTCGGCAAAGCGGGCCGGATCGCCCTGACCGTTCCGCGGCACTATACGCGTCGACAGGCGCGCGCCCTTGCCCCGCTGCGCCTCACGGCGAACCTGGACGAGGACGCGCGCGCCCTCGTTAAGATCGGGCGCGCCGACGCGCACCGGCAGAAACCCCGGCCGCTCGTCGCCGATATCGACCAGCGCGGCATCGAGCCCGGCGGCCAGCCGCACCACCCGGCCGAGATGGATGCTGCCGGCCGGCCGCGCATCGCCGCGCTCGACATGGAGCTCGACCGCGACGCCGTCTTCGAGCCAGGCGGCGCGCCACTCGCCGGGACCGGCGGCGATCAAGAGGTCGCCCGGCAAGGCCAACGATACCCGCGCCCGGCCAGCAGCTGCGCCGTCTCGAACAGCGGCAGGCCGACGACATTGGAGTAGGAGCCGGCGATCCATGGAATGAAGGCCGCAGCACGGCCCTGGATCGCGTACCCGCCGGCCTTGCCCCGCCACTCGCCGCTCGCCAGATAGGACGCCAGCTCCGATTGGCTGAGCCGCTTGAAGGCGACTTGGCTGACGACCCGGCGGACGGCGATCCCGCCAGCCGGATCGATCACGGCGACCCCGCCATGGACGCGGTGGCGGCGGCCGGAGAGCAGCGCGAGGCAGGCCCGCGCGGCCGCCTCGTCCTCAGCCTTCGGCAGGATGCGGCGACCGCAGGCGACGATCGTATCGGCGGCCAGGATGAAGGCGCCGGGATGGCGCGGCTGCACGGCGCGCGCCTTCGCCTCCGCCAGCCGCACGACATACGGCGCTGGCAACTCGCCCTTCCCCGGTGTCTCGTCGAGATTCGCGGGATCGATGCGCTCGGGCTCGATCCCGACCTGGCGCAAGAGATCGAGCCGGCGGGGCGAGGCGGACGCGAGCACCAGGATCGGCACGGCGAGCAGCCTTCACCGTCCCTTCACATGCTGCAGGAAATGCAGCAGGTCGGCGGTGAATTGCTCGGGGTCCTGGAGGAACGAGAAGTGGCTGACCTCGGGCTGCAGCAGCAGGCCCGCATTCGGAATGTTCGCCGCCATGAACTCGGTGTTCTCGCGCTTGATCGCCTCGTCGTGGTCGCCGTCGACGATCCAGGTCGGCACCGTGATCTTCTTCAGATCGTCAGCGGTCCAGTGGGGCTGGGTTTCCCACATCTTGGTGATCTCGGCGAGGAAGTCCTTGTACTGGTCGCGGGTCGGCGACAGCTGCTCGTATTCCTTCTCGGCGCGGGCGATGAAGGCGGTGAACACCGGGCTCTGGGCGATGTCGGCGACGCCGCTCGGATCGGAATTGGCGGCAAAGGCAAACAGCTTTGCCACCCGCTCGGGATGCTTCATCGCAATGTCGAGACCGAGGATCGCCCCGTCGCTCCAACCGACGATCGCCGCCTTCGGGATCCTGAGGAAATCCATCAGCCCGACGACATCGGAGGCCATCAGGTCATAGCCGTAGGGTTCCTCGTTGCGGGTGCTGCGGCCGTGGCCGCGGCTGTCCAGGACGATGACCCGGTAGCGCCCCGCCAGCGCGCGCACTTGGTTGCCCCAGTAGTTGCTGTTCGCCAGGCCGCCATGCAGCAGGATCACCGGCTCGGCCTTGGCGGGGCCGAAGATCGCATACCAGAGCCTGATGCCGTTGACCGGCGCCGCACCGCTCTGCACCGCTTTCGGCAAGATCGGGGTCGCCGGCAGCGTCAGCCACTGCGGCTCGGCATTCGCTGTTGCGGCGGCAAGCGCGGTCAAGAGGACGATGACGATCCCCAGGCGGCGCATTGGGCGGCTCCCCATCAGCGGTCGAGGCGGTAGCGCTCGACCAGGTCCCAGTCGAGGTCGAGGCCGAAGCCGGGGCCTTTCGGCACCTCGATGATGCCGTTCCTGATCGGCGCGCGGTTCTTGATAAAGCTCGCCCACAGCGGGTCACGCTCGGGATCGGGAAAGCATTCGACATAGGTGCCGTGCGGCACGGCGGCCAGCATGTGAGTGGCGATCTGCGGCTCCTCGTGATGCGCCATCTGGATGCCGTGGATCGCGCACATCCCCGCCGCGCGGCGCCACTCGGTGATGCCGCCCGACTCCGACGCATCAAAATTGACGATGTCGACCGCGCCGGCGGCGATCAGCCGGCGCACGCCGTGGCTGGTGATCTCGCTCTGTCCGGCGTTGATCGGGATCGTCGTGCGGGCACGCACCTCGGCCATGCCGGCGGCATCGTCGTACCAATGGCAGGGCTCCTCGAACCAACGGATGTCGTAGCGCTCGACAAGGCGGGCGAATTTGACCGCTTCGTCGACCGGCCAGCCGCGGTTGGCGTCCACCGCGATGATGAAGTCGGGGCCGGCGCCGTCGCGGCAGGCGGCCGTTCGCGCCGCATCCGCCTCCGCCGACAGGCCGCCGACCTTGACCTTGCACCCGGCCATCCCGACGCTCTTTAACCAGGCCATCTCGCGGCCGAGGTCGGCCAGGGTCTTGCCGTCCTCGTAATAGCCGGCGATCGCGATGATCGGCAGACGCTCGCGATAGCCGCCGAGCAGCGTTGCGACCGGAGCGCCGAGCGACTTGCCGAGAAGATCCCATAGCGCGGTATCGACGCAGGCGATCGCCTCCATCACCTCCTTGCGGTCGCGGTTGGGCACCGAGAGCTGAAACATCTCGGCCCACAACAGCTCGATCCTGCTGGCATCCTTGCCGATCAAGAGCGACGCCAGTTCGTCCTCGACGATTCGCGCGATCGCGCGGCCGTGGCTGCGGTTGTCGCCGTTGTAGACCTCACTCGCGAGGCCGCCCGCGGTACGAATCCGGGTGACGATCGTATTGCGGCTCGCCACGCGGTAGCCGCTGCCGCTGAACACCTTGCGCAGCGGCATCTCCACGGGGATCGCCTCGACGCTGTCAATCTTCATTTGCTTCTCAGTCGAACGGGCCGGCGCCGATTATCGACCACTCGAATCGGGCTTCCTATGCTTTTTCGGCCAGGTGGCACGTGCTGGCTTGTGCGCCGTGCGGAGTTGAACGCAAGATCGCGCCCATAGTCCGCCGCCCCGGCGCGGCCGGCCCTTGCGGGCCGTTTCTCGCGCTCGGCCAGATCGAGGGCAGTCGATGCCGCTTCGCTCGCCCGCCGCCTGTTGTGCGGCCCTGCTGCTGCTTGCGGCCTTCCTCGTCATCGCCGCGGGGCCGGCGCGCTCGGCCGATTTCATCGACGCCGCCGGGCGGCGCGTCGCGCTGCCGGCGCAGATCGGCCGGATCCTGCCGGCCGAACGCAACGCCGAGGTGCTGGTCTTCGTGCTGGCGCCGGAGAAGCTCGCCGGCATGAGCCGCGTTCAGGGGCGGGCGCGCCGGCCGATACTCGGCTGGCGTCCCCGCTCGACCCCGGCGAGCATGGCCGAGACGGCGCAGCGTCTGCGCGCCGATCTGATCATCGATGCCGGCACGGTCACCCCGGACCGCGCCCTCTTCGCCGACCAGGTGAGCCAGCTGACCGGCATCCCCTATATCCTGGTCGACGACAGCTTTGCGCGCATGCCGGCGGTGCTGCGCTCGATCGGCGCGATCCTCGGGGTCGGTGGCCGCGGTGACGATGTCGGCATCTACGCCGAGCACGCGATCGCCGATCTGCGCGGCCGGCTGCTGATCCGGCCGGCCGACTCACGGCCGCGGGTCTATTACGCGCGCGGTGCCGATGGGCTGACGACCGTGCTGCCTGGCTCGCCGGCCGGCGAGGCGATCGACGCGGCCGGCGCGATCAACGTCGCCACGCCCCTCGGCCGCGGCGCGGAGACAGCGATCAGCCGCGAGCAGCTGCTCGCCTGGGATCCCGATGTTATCATCGCCGAGCGGCACGCCGCCTACGACGCCCTACGGCGCAGCCCGGCCTGGCGGCATCTCTCGGCGGTACGCAACAAGCGGGTCTATCTCGAGCCGGGCAGCCCGTTCGGCTGGCTCGCGGACCCGACCGGGGTCAACCGCCTCATTGGGCTGCACTGGCTGTCGACCGTGTTCTACCCCGACATGTCGCCGGAAGATTTGCGGGTGGCGACCTGCGATTTCTACGACAAATTCTACCGGATCAAGCTGACCAACGCCCAGGTTGAGGCGATCGTCCGGCCGGCCGGGGCGCCGCCGCTCCAGGCGCCGCAACCGATCAACGGGCCACTGGTCGGGCTCGGCGCCGTCCCATCATCGGCCTCGCCATCCGGCTCGTCCGGCATGGTGACCACGCAAACCATTACACAAGGCATGAGCGGGATGTCCGGCGCCACCCCGGCAGCGACCTGCGTCGTCCCGACCGCCCCCACGCCGCACCTGCTGCCGGGACTGGGGCCAACCCCAGGCGTCTCCCCGCCGGCAACGCCGCCGGCGGCGGCACCCGGGGTTCCCCCGCCGGGCAGACGCGGCCACCCGACGGACGAGCCGGCGCCTCGCTGACCGCCGGAGCGCTCCGTAGCCTACCGCGGCGCAGCGGCGATATTGCCGCCATCGACCGCAGCAAACGAACCCGTGGTGCTGCGCGCCAGGGCGAGGTCGAGGAAGGCCTGCGCCACATCCTCCGCCGTGACCTCATGGCCCAGCAGGTTGCGCGCCATGTATGCCGCCTCGCTGAGGCCGTAGGCGGCCGCGCGCGATTTGATGTAGTCCGGCGTCATGATGCCGCTGCGGATGCCGTCGGCGTTGACCGCGTTGGCGCGGATGCCGGCGCCGGCGTATTCGAGCGCGTATTGCTTCATCAGGAACAGGGTCGCCGCCTTGGGCAGGCCGTAAGGTCCGGCGTTCGGTCCCTGGCTGATCGCCTGCCGCGACACGTTGAACAGCAGGACGCCGCCGGTCCGCTGCGCCAGCATGATCCTGACCGCGTTCTGCGCGACCGATTGGTGGGCGAAGAAGTTAAGCTCGAAACTGTCGCGCAGGGTCTTGTCGTCGACCTCGCCGATCCTGCCCTGCCAGGCGGCGCCGGCGTTCGAGACGACGATGTCGACCCCGCCGAAGCGCTCCACGACGCGATCGAAGGCGGTGCGCACCGCCATCGGATCGGTGACGTCGCCGACAAGGCCGAGGCCGCCGAGCTTTGTCGCGGCGCCTTCGACATCGCTGCCGGCGCGGTCGATCAGGGCGATCTCGGCACCGGCGCCTTTGAGCGCGCGCGCGGTCGCGAGGCCGATCGTGCCGGCGCCGCCGGTGACGAGCGCCACCTGCCCGAGGAGCGGCTTGTCGACCGCGGCGCCGAGCTTGGCCTGCTCGAGCGACCAGTATTCCATCTCGAACAGCTCGGCCTCGGTCAGCGATTCGAAAGTGCCGACGGCCTCGGCGTCGGTCACCGTCGCCACCCAGCTTTCGGCAAGATCGGCAGCCACCGCCGCATCACGCGCGCTGCGCCCGAGCCCGTAGAGGCCGATCCCGGGCACCAGGATGACCCGCGGCACCGGGTCGAGTTCGCGTTTCTTCACCGCAGAAGCGGCGTTGTGGCGGGCAAAATAGGCGTGGTACTCGCTGATAAAGCGCTCGACGGCCGCGCGCGACGCGGCCGCGAAATCGTCGAGACGGCCGCGCTCCGGCGGCGGCACGATCAGCGGATAGTTCTTGGTGCGGATCGTGTGGTCGGGGGTGGCGACCCCGGCAAGGCCATAGCGGCTCAGCTCGGCGCCGTTGACGAAGTTGAGCACCGCCGGCCCGTTGCGGTGATCGAGGACGAAGCGTTTGTAGAGTCCCGGGATCGCCGGATCGGGCAGCGCACAGAGGCCGCGCAGGATCGGCGCAACCTCGGCGGCGTCGGCCAAGACGGGCAACCTCGCCGCGGCAAAGACGCTGCGCCGGCTGCGCTTGAGGCGCTCTTCGGCCTCACTCACGATAGCGATCATCCGCTCGTAGGCCTCGCGCGCGCTGTCGCCGAAGCTGAAGACACCGTGTTTCACCAGCACGAGCCCTTCGACGGCTGGATCAGTCTCGAAGATTTCGGCTGCCGCCTTGGCGAGCAGGAAGCCGGGCATGATGAACGGCACGATGCCGACCCGGGGGCCATAGAGATCGGCGACGCGCTCGGCCGCATCGGGCTGGTCGGCGAGGCTCAGGACCGCCGTGGCATGCGTGTGGTCGACGAACCGGTGCGGCAGAAAGGCGTGCAGCAGCGTCTCGACCGACGGGTTTGGGGCGCCCGGGTCGATCAGGTTGGCGCGCTGGATGCGCACCATGTCCTCGTCGGTCAACGCGTCGCGCTCGCGCAGCTGCCGGAGCGGCGCGAGGCGGACGGCAGGGAAGCCGGGCGCCTCGATATTTGCCATGTCCCAGCCGCTGCCCTTGACACACAGCACCTCGGTGGGCGTGCCGAGCAGGTCGGGCAGCACGGTCTTGACCGACGTATTGCCGCCGCCATGCAGCACGAGGCGCGGGTCGCCGCCGAGGAGGCGCGAGGTGTAGACGCGCAGCGCCAAGTCTTGCCCGATCCCCGCCTCGCCGTGGCGCGCAACCATCGCCGCGGCGTCGCGCTCCGACCACAGGCTATGCATGGTCGGACCTCCGTCTGGTTAATAGACGCCTTTGAGGGGGGTGGTTTCGCGCTTGGCGGCGGCGCCGCTCGGCGCGCTGTCGTTGGAGCCGAGCAGCTTGCTCGCCAGGCTGTCCGCAGCAACTTCCCGGGTCGGATCGGCCTGCGAGCCGGCGGGGCCGGAGGCGCGGGCGGCAACGCCGCCCGACGGAACCTTCAAGCCCGAGGTCGCCTGCTTGCCCGGCTCGCCCGGGCCCGCCGTGTCGATGACCCTCTTCGCCCGCTCGGCCGCGGTAACCTCCTGCGGGCGCGGCGCTCCCGGCTGCGGCGGCCGCAGGGCAAAATCGGGCGGGATCGTCAGCGGCGCCCGCGACTCGACGGCGAACTCGTCGGGCCCAACCTGGTCCATGCCGACGGCGCGGCGCATCTCGGCACAGCCCGGCACCAGAACGACCAAAGACAGACAAGCAACCGCCAGTAGAAGAACCCGAGCCGATCCAACAGAAGTCCGATCATGACCGATCATGGCGAAAGATCGTCCCTCCCCTTTGCTTGCAGCGCCGCGCGCCGCGACAGCAACCCGTCAAGCAACATTGCGGCAACGCCGACGCTGATCGCGCTATCGGCAAGATTGAATGCCGGCCAATACCATGAACCGGCGTGAAAATAAAGGAAGTCGACGACCCCGCCAAAGCGCAGCCGATCGATCACATTGCCGATGGCGCCGCCGATGATGAGGCCGATCGCGACGGCGAGCAGGGTGGCGCGGACGCGGCTCAGCCAAATGACAAGGACGACGACCACCAGCGCCGCGACGAGCGAGAAAACCAGCGAATTGAGGCCGGCGCGGTTGAACAGGCCAAAGCTGACCCCGGCGTTGCAGGTCAGGACGAGATCGAGAAATGAGCTGACCCTGAGGCGATGGACGGCGCAGCCGGTCTCGCCAAAGAACGCCAGCACTGCCGCCTTGCTCACTTGATCGAGCACGGCGATGGCGGCCGCGACGGCGAGCCCGCGCCCGAGCATCGCCGCGCCCTAGCCTCCCCCGCCCCCCGGAGCGGCGGCGCCGGCGCTGCGATCGACAACCTCGGCGCAGCGGCTGCAGAGATCGTCGTGCCCGCGGACATGGCCGACCTCCGGCAATACGCGCCAGCAACGCTCACATCGCGCCCCCTCGGCCGGCAGCACGACGACGCCGATGCCCTCGGCATCGGCGAGGGTGAATGCGGCTGCGGGCGCCGGCTCGCGCCGTATCGTCGTCGCCGAGACGATGCACAGCTCGGCAAGATCGACCATCTCGGGAAGCGGGCGCGACGGCGGGACATAGAGCTCGACGGCGGCCTGCAGGCTGGAGCCGATGCGCTTCGCTGCGCGCTCGACCTCGAGCGCGCCGGTGACGACCCGGCGCAGCTCGCGCAATTCGGCCCAGCGCGCACCGAGCGACGGGTTGTGCCAAACGGCCGGCACCTCGGCGAACAATTCGAGATGGACGCTCTGCCCGGGCCGGTCGCCATGCCGCGCGAGCCAGGCTTCCTCGGCGGTGAAGCAGAGGATCGGCGCTAGCCAGCGCACCAGGCAATCGAACGTCCGGTCGAGCACCGTTCGGGCGGCGCGGCGCCGCACATCGTCGGCCGCATCGCAGTAGAGCCGATCCTTGCGGATGTCGAAGTAGAACGCCGACAGATCGACCGCGCAGAAATTATGCAGCGCGGTGAACATCGTGTGAAAATCGTATGCGTCGATCGACGTGCGCACTACTTGGTCCAACTCGCACAGCCGGTGCAGCACCCAGCGTTCCAGCTCCGGCATCTCCTCAGGCGGCACGGCCTCGGCCGGAGTGAAGCCGGCCAGCGCCCCCAAGAGGTAGCGCAGCGTATTGCGCAGCCGGCGGTAATTGTCGCCCATATACTTGAGGATTTCAGGACCGATCCGCAGATCCTCGGCGTAATCCGAGGCGACCACCCAGAGCCGCAGGATGTCGGCGCCGCTCTGTTTCATGATGTCCTGCGGCGCGATCACGTTGCCCAGCGACTTCGACATCTTGCGGCCGTCCTCGTCGAGCACGAAACCGTGTGTCAGCACCGCCTCATAAGGCGCGCGGCCGCGCGTGCCGCAGCTTTCGAGCAGTGAGGAATGAAACCAGCCACGATGCTGGTCGGAGCCTTCAAGATAGAGCGAGGCGGGCCATTTCAGCTCCGGCCGCTGCTCGAGGACGAAAGCATGGGTCGAGCCCGAATCGAACCACACCTCGATGATGTCGGTGACCTTCTCCCACTCCGCCGCATCGTAGGCGTTGCCGAGAAAGCGCGACGCGTCTGTCGTGTACCAGGCGTCCGCCCCCTCGCGCTCGACCGCGGCGGCGACCCGCTCGACGACGGCGCCGTCGCGCAGCGGCTCGCCGGTTTTTTTGTTGACGAAGACCGGGATCGGCACGCCCCAGGCGCGCTGACGCGAGACGCACCAATCCGGCCGGTCCTCGACCATCGCGGCGATGCGGTTCCTGCCTTGCGGCGGCACCCACCGCGTCTCGTCGATCGCCTTCAGCGCCTTCTCGCGCAAGTCGTTCGCCGCCATGCTGATGAACCATTGCGGCGTGTTGCGGAAGATCAAGGGCGCCTTTGAGCGCCACGAATGCGGGTAGGAATGGACGAGCGTGCCGCGCGCCAGCAGCCCCCCGGCCACCTCGACCGCCGCGATGACCTCCCGGTCGGCATCGCCCGGCTTACCGTCCGGGCGGTAGACTGCGCGCCCGGCGAAGAGCGGCACCTGCGGCAGATAAACCCCGTCCGGCCCGACCGTGTCGGGCACCGGCAGCCCGTTCGCCTGGCCTAGCTCCCAGTCGTCGGCGCCATGCCCGGGGGCGATGTGGATAAGCCCGGTGCCCTGGTCGGCCGCGACGAAATCGGCGGCCAGCAGAGGCACGGCGAAATCGTAGCCCTCGCCGTGCAGCGGGTGGCGGCAGACGGTGCCGGCCAGGGCCGTGCCCGGCAGCACGTGCAGGACCGTGTGGCGCTCGATCCCGGCCTTCTGGCACAAATCGTCGATCAGCGGCAGCGCGACCAGCAGCTTCTCGCCCAGCTCATGCGGCCGTTTGTACGGAACCGCGCGGCTCTTCTCGCCAACGGCATCGACCTGGATGACGGCGTATTCGAGCCCAGCGCTGAAGGCGATCGCGCGGTTGCCGGGCAGCGTCCACGGCGTCGTCGTCCAGATCACTGCGGCGGCTCCGGCGAGCGCCGGCAGGCTCGCCGTCACGACCGGAAAGCGCACCCAGACCGTGTTCGAACGGTGATCGTGATATTCGACCTCCGCCTC
>DASYUS010000391.1:0-2041 GCA_036000945.1 Allostellaceae bacterium | reverse complement strand
GCCATCGTCAAGCGCGACTGCCCGACCTGCGTGATGACCGCGCCGGTGTTGGGCGAACTGGCGCGCCGCGCCGGCATCACCGTCTACAGCCAGGACGACCCCACGTTTCCCGACACCGTCGCGCTGCGCGAGAGCGATCTCGGCCTCGACGTCTCGCACCGCCTCAAGATCGAGATCGTGCCGACGCTGATCCGCCTCGAAGACGGCCAGGAAGTAGCGCGCACCTATGGCTGGGACCGCGGCGAATGGGAGCGGCTTTCGGGGCTCGCCGATCTCGGCCGCGGCCTGCCCGATGCCCAGGCCGGCTGCGGGGCGAAGAATGTCGAGCCGGGTGTCATCGAGCGCCTCAAGGTGCGCTTCAACGAAACAGGGCTCAAATCGCGCCGGGTCGAACTGGGCGACGACGAGGATGTCGAGGAGGCGATGTTCGCACGCGGCTGGTCGGACGGGCTGCCGATGGTGCCGCCGACCGAGGAGCGCGTCTTGCGCATGCTCGACGGGACGAGCCGGGACCCGCAGGAGGTGCTGGGGCTGGTGCCGCCGGCGCTCGCCGCGGCGACCGTTGAAAAGGTGGCAATCAACGCCGTGATGGCCGGCTGCAAGCCGGAATATCTGCCGGTCGTGCTGGCCGCGGTCGAGGCGGTGCTCGACGACAAGTTCGCGATGCACGGCGTCCTGGCGACAACGCAGTTCGCCGGGCCGGTGGTCATCGTCAACGGCCCCGTCCGCCGCCACATCGGCATGAACGCCAAGGGCAATGCGCTCGGGCAAGGCAACCGCGCCAACAGCTCGATCGGCCGCGCCTTGCAGCTCGTCATCCGCAACATCGGCGAAGGCCGCCCGCAGGAGGTCGATCGCGCGACCCTCGGCAACCCCGGCAAGCTTTCCTACTGCTTCGCCGAGGACGAGGAAGGCTCGTGCTGGGAGCCGTTGTCGGTCGAGCGCGGCGTCAAGCCGGGCGTGTCGGCGGTGACCGTCTTTGCCGGGTTCGGGCTGCAGGGGGTCATCGACCAGAAATCCCGCACCCCGGAAAGCCTCGCGCGCAGCATGGCCGAGTCATTGAAGGCGATCCAGAGCGTCAAGCTCGCGCCGGCCTGCGATGCGATCCTCGTCGTCTGCCCGGAGCACGAGCGCACGTTCCGGGCCGCCGGCTGGTCAAAGGCGCGGCTCTACGAGGAGCTCTACAAGCTGTGCGAGATCCCGGGCGAGGAGCTGATCGCCGGCGCCAAGGGCATCGCCGAGGGCGGCCCCGCCTCGCTCGCCGGGACTGTTGTCAACAAATTCCGCCCGGGCGGCCTGATGATCGTCCGCGCCGGCGGCGGCGCCGGGATGTTCTCCGGCATCATCGGCGGCTGGTCGTCCGGCGCCCGCGGCAGCATTCCGATAACCAAGGAGGTGAAGCCATGACCGTACTTCTCGACCCGACCTCGGAGCGAAGTCCGACGCTCCGCCCGCGCCTGCCGCGGCCTGACACGCTCGACGGGCTGACGGTGGGGCTGCTCGACATCGCCAAGCCGCGGGGCGACGTGTTCCTCGACCGAATCGAGGCGCGGCTCGCCGCGCAGGGCATCGCGGTCCGACGCTACAAGAAGCCGACCAACGCCCGCACCGCGCCGGTGCCGCTGCAGCAGCAGATTGCCACCGAGGTCAACCTCGTCGTCGAGGGGCTGAGCGACTGAGGGTCCTGCATATCGTGCTGTACGCATGACATGGCAGAACTTGAGGCGCGTGGCATTCCGACGGTCGGCGTGGCGACGACCGAGTTCATCGCCGGCGCGGAGGCGCAGGCGAAATCACTAGGCACCGACCCGGCACTGGTCTTCGTCCCGCACCCGGTGCAGGACCGCACCGACGACGAGCTGAAGGCACTCGCCGACCAGCATTTCGACGCGATCGTGAAGCTGCTGGTGAAGTGACGCCGAGGAACTCCGCCTGGACGATCCATTGGCGTGCCCGCTCCCTCCCCCTCGATGGGGGAGGGCTGGGGTGGGGGTGAACCCGCAGATTGGATTCGAGGCGAACTGGCAGTCGGCGCGATCAC
>DASYUS010000390.1:0-10194 GCA_036000945.1 Allostellaceae bacterium | reverse complement strand
AGGACACTACCGGATTTCCCTCCTCTGGATTCACGCCATGAGCAACCTCGACAGCCTTATCCAGGATTTGGTGATCGCCAACCGCGTCCTCGCCAAGGAAGACGTGGTCGACGCCTACGGCCATGTCAGCGTCCGTCACCCCGACAACCCCAATCGCTTTCTGATCGCGCGCTCGCTGGCGCCCGATCTGGTCGGCCCGGAGGACATCGTCGAACTCGGGCTCGACGGCCAGCCGGTGCAGGGCGACGCCCCGCAGCTCTACCTCGAACGCTTCATCCACGCGGCGATCTTCGAGGCGCGGCCGGATGTCATGGCGGTGGTCCATGCCCATGCCGAGGACACCCTGCCGTTCGGCATCGCCAGCGCGACCAAGCTGCGGCCGGTGATCCATGCCGGGAGCTTTATCGGCCCCGAAGTGCCGGTCTGGGACATCGCCGACAGCTTCGGCGACACCAATATCCTCGTCACCAACATCGAGCAGGGCCGCGACCTGGCGAAGTGCCTCGGGGCGAACAATGTGGCGCTGATGCGCGGCCACGGCTTTGCCTCGGCGGCGCGCTCCTTGATCGAAGTCGTGCGCCTGTCGGTCTACCTGCCGCGCAACGCGCGCGCGCTGATGCGCGCGAAGCAGCTCGGCGGCGACATCAAGTATTTGTCGCAGGGCGAGATCGACGCGCGCAACCGGGGCTACCGCCCCTATTCGCCGGAGACTTGGCGCACCTGGGAATACTGGGCCAACAAGGCCGGCTGCGGCCACCTGTTGACCCGCCCCGAAGAGAGACACGAGCATTAAGAATGCGTGTCTCGCCACAACCTCATTTCGCATTCCCGGCGAAAGCCGGGGTCCACTTCTCAGCCGCTCGATCGCCTGAAAGGCGGGTCCCTCCTTTCGCAGGGACGACAATTTTGGGTTGATGCAAAAGCACCGACAACAGGGCCTGCTTACTCTGCTGACCCCCCGCATGGTGGAGCAGTACACCGCGGCCGGATTCTGGGGCAGCAAGACGATCTACCAGGCAACGGCGCGGCATGCGCGAGCGACGCCCGAGGCCTTTGCGGTGCGCGACCGGTACCGCCGGTTGACCTATCGCGCGCTTGTCGCGGCGGCCGACCGGCTGGCCGCGGCCCTCGCCGGAAGCGGCGTCCGCCCGGGCCAGCGCGTCGCGGTGTGGCTGCCGAGCCGGGTCGAGACCGCGATCGCCTTGCTCGCCTGCTCGCGCAACGGCTACGTCTGCTGCCTGTCGCTGCACCGCTCCCATACCGTCGCCGAGGTGGCGGCGCTGGTCGACCGCACGCGCGCCGCCGCGCTGATCGCCGCACCGGGCTACGGCGCCGATGCTGATTGTCACGACATTTTCGCCGCCCTCGCCGACCGCGGCTTTCTCCGCTTCCTCTGGCCCGCCGGCCCGGCGGATGCCGAGCCGTTCGCCGACCTGGTTGGGCCTGCTCGCGAGCTCCCGGCGAGCCGCAACGCCAACCAGATCATGTATCTGCCGTTCACCTCCGGCACGACCGGAACCCCAAAAGGGGTCCTGCACAGCGACAATACGCTGCTCGCCACCGCGCGGATGATGGCGCGCGACTGGCGCCTGGAGCGCGCCGTGCTCTACACGCTGAGCCCGCTCAGCCACAATCTCGGGCTCGGCGCGCTGGTCACTGCGCTCGCGGCAGGCGGCGAGCTCGTGGTCCACGATCTGCCGCGCGGGCATAGCCTGATCGACCGGCTGGAAGAGACCGAGGCCGCGTTTCTCTTCGGCGTGCCGACCCACGCGATCGACCTCCTTGGCGAATTGCGCGCCCGCGGCGCCGCGCGGCTCGGCAAGGTGCGCGGCTTTCGCATCTCCGGCGCCGCCGCCCCGCCGGCGCTTGTTGCCGAGCTGATGCGGTACGGGATCGTGCCACAGAGCGGCTACGGCATGACCGAGACCTGCTCGCATCAATACACCCTGGCCGACGACGCCGCCGAGCGCATCGTCGGGACCTCCGGCCGCGCCTGCGCCGGCTACGAAATCCGCATCTGGCGCCAGGATGATCCCGACACCGAAGCCGCGCCGGGCGAGATCGGCGAGATCGGCGGCCGCGGCGCCAGCCTGATGCTCGGCTATTTCTACGATCAGGCGGCGACCGAGGCGGCGTTCAACGCCACGGGCTGGTTCATGACCGGCGATCTCGGTCGGCTCGACGACGAGGGCTATCTGCGCATCACCGGCCGGAAAAAGGACGTGATCATCCGCGGCGGCCGCAACATCTACCCGGCGCTGATCGAGTCCCTGGCGCTGCGCCATGCGGCGGTGGAGAAGGCGGCGGCTTTCGGGATTCCCGACCCGAGGCTCGGCGAGCGCATCTGTCTCGCGGTCGTCATGGACCCGGATCGGCCGCTCGACCCGCAAGCGATTCTGCGGCACCTCGCGGCGGCCGGCCTGTCGCGGCACGACATGCCCGAATTCATCCTGCCGCTCGTCGAGCTGCCGGTGACCGCCAGCGGCAAGATCCTGAAGCGCGAGCTCGCCCGGCAGATCGCCGAAGGCCGGCTCCGGCCCGTGCCGATGAGGTAATCGAGTGCACCGCGCGGATGCTGTTGGCAGTTGTTTTGATCGATGGCCGAGCCTATATGCGGCGACTTGAATACTGTATCAACGAAGACTTAAAGCCTCTTCGCGCACAAAAATATTCCCTGCACCGCAAAAGTTCCCTGCAAACTCGACGAAAATTCCCTGCGAACCCGACAACAATTCCCTGCGAAAGCGACGAAAATTCCCTGCAAACTTGACAAGAATTCCCTGCTTCGGCGACCGGCGATGCAAAAAACGCGGAGCAATTCCAATTACTTGGAGGAGATTTATTTGAGCAAAATCAAAATTTTTCCCTGCTCGCAGGGAATTTCGCCAGTGACGCGGCCGGGCTAGCCCGATGCATGCGATCGTCGTCGACAAGTTTGGCCCGCCGGAGAGCTTGCGCGTCGCCGAGGCGGCGACGCCGGTGCCCGGTCCCGGTGAGGTGCTGATCGAGACGCATGCCGCGCCAGTCAATTATGTTGACATGCTGGTGGTCGGCGGCACCTACCAGTTCCTGCCGCCCTTCCCGTTCATTCCAGGCAAGGGGCCGGCCGGAGTGGTCGCGGCGCTGGGGCCGGGTGTGACGAATTTGCGGGTCGGCGACCGGGTGTTGGCGATGGCCGAAATCGGCGGCTACGCCGAGGCGGTAGCGGTCGCCGCCGACCAGTGCCACCGCCTGCCATCCCGCATGTCGTTTGCCGAGGCCGCCTCGGCCGCTGTCGTCTACGACACCTCGTGGGTGGCGCTGCGCGGGCGCGCGCGGCTGGTTCCGGGCGAGACGGTGCTGGTGCTCGGCGCCTCGGGCGGGGTCGGCCACGCGGCGGTGCAGCTCGCCCGCGCGATGGGCGCCGGGCAGGTGTTCGCCGGGGTTGCGCGGCCGGAGCGCGCGGCGGCGGTGCGGGCGAACGGCGCGGATGCCATCATCGACCTGTCGCTTCCCGACCTGCGCGACAGCTTGCGCGCACAGGTCTACGCCCTGACCGACGGGCGCGGCGCCGACATCATCATCGACCCGCTCGGCGGCGCGGTGTTCGAGGCGGCGATCCGCGCGCTCGCCTGGTGCGGCCGGCTGGTGGTGATCGGCTTTGCCGCCGGCGGCATCCCGACCCTTCGCGTCAACTACCTCCTGTTGAAAAACATCGAGGTCAGCGGCCTGCAGATCACCGATTACCGCAAGCGGCGCCCGGCCGAGCTGGCGACCGCCTACTCCGAGATCTTCGGGTTTTACGAGTTGGGTCTGGTCAAGCCCGCTGCGGCGACGCTGTTCCCGCTGGAGCGGGCCGGCGAGGCATTGGCCGCGCTGCGTGACCGCCGCCTCGACGGCCGCCCCGTTTTGCGCCTTCGAGGTGCGATCCCGACTTAACGCCACGCCGTAATCACGAGCGCCTGCATCTTGCCGTCGACCGGACCGGCGCCGAAGCGCGAGCCGAGCGCGGCGGCGGCGGCCTCGGTGGCCTCGCCGAGGCGAGCGGCGTCGCGCGCTTCGATCTCGTTGCGCAGCGGCGTGCCCTGGCAGTAGCCGATCGCCGGGTCGCGGTGTGACGGGGCTCGGCTGCGGCGTTCGATCGTCTCGACCGCGACCCGCGAGAACCCGGCCGCCGCGAGCTCGCCGCGGATCCGCGCCGCGTCGTGGTAGCCGTGCGGCGTTCGCGCCAGAAAGCTCGGCGGGTTGGCGGGGAACAGCGCGGCGACCGCGGCGGTCACCACCGCGGCAAACTCGTTCTCCTCGATGCTGTCCCAGACGCTGAACACGAGGCGGCCGCCGGGGCGCAGCACGCGCAGCGCCTCGCGATAGGCGCCGACCTTGTCCGGGAAGAACATCGCCCCGAACTGGCACGCCACAACATCGAACGACCGCTCAAAAAACGGCAAGGCCAGCGCATCCGCCTGTCGCCAGACGACGCGCGCCGTGCCGGGCTGCCCCGCTGCGAAATCGAGCATCGGCTGATTGAGATCGCTGGCGATGATTTGGGCGGTCTCGGGAAGGCTCCGGACAAGCGCCCGCGTCAGGATCCCCGTGCCGGCCGCAGTTTCGAGGAGGCTCTTCGGTGCGGCGCTCGCGACGCGCGCGGCGAGCTCGTCGGCATAGGGCGCAAAAATCAGCGGCCCGAGATATTGTTCGTACAGGGCCGGGATCGAGCCCGTAAACACGCGATCCGATTGCATGATTCGGAGTCCTATGCGCCGAGCGCGCCGTGTTGGCGCAGTTCGGCGATCGCGCCGGCCGGATAGCCGAGTTCGGCGAGGATCGCGTCGGTGTGCTCGCCGAGCGCCGGCGCGGGGCGGCGGATGGCGGCCGGCGTCCCCGAGAAGCGCGCCGCGTTGCGCGCCTGGCGCAGCCGGCCGGCCTTGGGATGGTCGTATTCCTCGAGCAGCGCCAGCGCCGCGATATGCGGGTGGCGGATCATCTCGCCGCGCGTCAGCACCGGTCCGCACGGCACATCGGCCTTGGTGAGCCGGTCGAGCCATTCGGCCGAAGAGCGGCCGATCAACACGTCCTGCGTCATCTGCAAGCGGGCGTCGATGTTCTGGTGGCGCAAGGACGGCGTCTTGAAGCGCTCATCCTCCAGCCATTCCGGTTTTTCCAGCGCCCGGACGAGGCCCTGCCATTGCCGATCGGTCACGACGGCGGCGGTGATGTAGCCGTCGGCGGTCTCGTAGATCAGATCGATCGCGCTTGCCGCTTCCTGCCGCACCGGCTCCTCGCCGACGAAGGTCTGGCCCGCCATGTCCGACGGCCACAGAAAGGCGACGACCGCCTCCAGCATCGAGAGGCGGACGTGCTGGCCCTCGCCGGTGCGCTGGCGCGCCAGGAGCGCCGCGGTGATCGCCTGCGAGGCGGTGATCGCGGTCAGCTTGTCGGGCAGGATCGTCCGCACGAGGCGCGGCCGCGCCTCGTCCGAGCCGGCCTGCACCGTGGCCAACCCCGAAAACCCCTGGATCACCGGGTCGTAGGCCGGCGCCTGGGCATAGGGGCCCTTTTCGCCGAAACCACTGGTCGAGACATAGACGATGTCGGGCTTGACCGCGCGGATCGCGTCTTCGCCGACGCCAAGACGGTCGGCGACGCCGGGGCGGTAATTCTGAGTGAAGACGTCGGCTGTCGCGGCGAGGCGCTTCAAGATGTCGAGCGCCGCCGGCTGTTTCAGGTTCAGCACGATCGAGCGCTTGTTGCGGTTGTTGTTGACAAAGGAGGCGGTAAACCCGCCGCGGCGGTTGGCGCCATGTCGCGTCGAATCGCCGTCCGGCGCCTCGACCTTGATCACGTCGGCGCCCTGGTCGCCGAGGATCATCGTCGCGAGCGGCCCCGCGACATTCGAGGTCAGATCGACGATACGAAAACCATGGAGCGGACCGGGCATCACCCACCTATTCGTTGCGCCAACGCGTCGGGCAAGCGATAGATGAACGGATCGCCGGCCTATGCTGCAACCTATTTCCGATCAACCTGGGAGACGAGCGATGTTCAAGCGGATCGACCACGTCGAAATCGTCACCGACCGGCCGGAGGAGACCGCCGCGTTCTATACCGGGGTGCTGGGCTTCCGAGTCAAGGCGCAGGACCGCATCGAGCGCCCGGGCTCGGCGCTCAATCTCACCTATCTCGATCTCGGCGGCACCGTCGTCGAGCTGATCGCCTACGAGGGGGTTCCGGTCGATCCGGCGCCGCAGTTGGAGCATCTCGGCTATCGCATGATCGCGCTCGAAGTCGACGATATGCAAGAGACCGCCGACTATCTCGCAAAGAAGGGCGTCGCCATCGTCTGGGGTCCGGTCGTCCGCCCGACCTACGCCCGCGCCGAGATCTGCGACCCCAACGGCTACCGCATCGAACTGCGGCAGTGGTTTTAGCGAGGCGGGTTGCCGCGAGCAGCCCCGCCGTGCCATCCTGACCCCCATTCAACGCCTCGAAGGGAGGATTTCATGGCGAATTACATGCTGGTCAGCTTCAAGACCTGCCCGTGGGTGCAGCGTTCGGCGATCGCGCTGCGCGAGAAGGGGGCCCCGTTCGAGTTCCGCCACATCGAAAGCGACAACCGGCCGGAGTGGTTTCTCAAGATCTCGCCGCACAAGAAGGTGCCGGTGCTGACGATCGACGACAAGGTGACTCTGTTCGAATCGAACGCGATCAACGAGTACCTCGACGAGATGGTGACGCCGCGGCTCCACCCCGATGACCCGATCGAGCGGGCGATCAACCGCGCCTGGACCGATTACGTGCCGACCTTCGCCTCCAACACGACCGGCTGCGCCTACGCCAAGACCGAGGCCGACTACAACGCCGCGATCGCCAAGATCCCCGACACCTTCGACCGCATCGAGAAGGCGTTGGAGAAGCAGGGCAGCGGCCCGTTCTTCAACGGCACGCGGTATTCACTGGTCGATTCCGCCTATGCGCCGTTCCTGCAGCGCTATGTCTTCCTCGACCGGATCAAGAAGATCGGGATCATGGAGAGATATCCGCGCCTCAAGGCGTGGTGCGACGCGCTGATGGCGCGGCCGTCGACCCACTCGTTCCCCGAGGCCGAGTTTGAGGCGATGTACCGCGAGAATTTGCGCAAGCGCGGCAGCTACCTGTCGCAATTCGTCGAGGCCCCGCGGGCGGCGGCGGAGTAACCTCGCGGCTGCACGCCTAAACATTGTCATTCCGGGGCGCAGCCGAAGGCTGCGAACCCGGAACCCATGAACACCGGCCTCTGGAATATGGGTTCCGGGTTCGATCCTGCGGATCGCCCCGGAATGACAGCCAACTTGCAATGCCGCGGCTTACCGGGCGGGCGCAATCAGGGTCAGCGGCGGCCGAACAGGCGCTCGATGTCGGCGAGCGCCAGCGTGACGTAGGTCGGGCGGCCGTGATTGCACTGGCCGCTGTTCGGCGTCGTCTCCATCTGGCGCAACAGCGCGTCCATCTCGGCGGTCGCCAGCCGGCGGCCGGCGCGCACGCTCGAATGGCAGGCGAGCGTGCCGCAGACGCTCTCGATCCGCTCCTTGAGGGCGGGCGCGTCGCCCCATTCGGCAAGCTCATCGGCGAGGTCGCGCACCAGCGCGCGAATGTCGAGCCCGGCGACCAGCGCCGGCACCTCGCGGACGATGACGGCGCCCGTCCCGAACGCTTCGAGGACCAGGCCGAACTCCGCCAACTCGTCGGCGCGCGCGGCGAGGCGCGCGGCATGCGCCGGGTCGAGCTCGACGATCTCCGGAAGGAGCAGCGTCTGGCGCGCGACGCCGTCTCTCGCCAGCGCCTCTTTCATCCGCTCATAGACGAGGCGCTCGTGCGCGGCATGCTGGTCGACCAGCACGATCCCGGTCGCCGTCTCGGCGAGGATATAGGTGCCGTGCAGCTGGGCGCGGGCCTCGCCGAGCAGCGTGTCGGGCGGGGCGTCCGCGGCCGCTGGCTCGTGCGGCCTGAGGAAGGCGTTGCCGGTCTCGGCCAAACCGCGCGGTAAGACGGTGGGCGGAAAGGCGAAGCGTGACGCCTGCTCCGACGCTGGGGTGCCGCCCGGCGAGCGGAAGCCGGCGAGCGCAGTAGCGCTGGCCGTCGTCGAACTGCGCAGGCCGGCGGCGTCGAGCGCGTGGCGGAGCGCGCCGACGATCAGGCCGCGCACGAGAGCGGCATCGCGGAAGCGGATCTCAGCCTTCGCCGGGTGGACGTTGACGTCGATCTCGGCGGGGGGCCCATCGAGAAACAACGCGACGACCGGATGGCGGTCGCGCGCCAGCACGTCCTGGTAGGCGCCGCGCACCGCGCCGACCAGGAGCCTATCGCGCACCGGCCTTCCGTTGACGACGAGGTATTGGTCGCGCGGCAGGCCGCGGTTGAAGGTCGGCAGGCCGATCAGGCCCGACAGGCGAAACCCCTCGCGCTCCGCCGCGACCGGCAGTGAATTCTCGGCAAAGTCGCGGCCCAAGAGCGCGCCGAGCCGCGCCTCGCGCGTGGCGGCGGCGGGAAGCCGCAGCAGCACGCGGTCGTCGTCGCCGATGACGGTGAAGGCGATCGCAGGGCAGGCCATCGCCAGGCGCTTCACCGCATCGACCGCCTGGTCGCGCTCGCTGCGCGCGGTCTTCAAAAATTTGAGCCGCGCCGGGGTGGCAAAAAACAGGTCGCGCACCTCGACCCGGGTGCCGTGCGGGTGGGCGGCGGGGACCGGGGCGCGTTTCGACCCGCCCTCGACGACGATCTCCCAGGCGCTGTCGGCGGCAGGCGGCCGCGAGACGATGCGCATCCGGCTGACCGCGCCGATCGACGGCAATGCCTCGCCACGAAACCCGAGCGCCTTGATGTCGAAGACATCGTCGTCGGGCAGTTTCGAGGTGCAGTGGCGCTCGACGGCGAGGACGAGTTCGTCGCGGTCCATCCCGGCGCCGTCGTCCGCCACCGCGATCAGCGCCTGGCCGCCGTCGCGCAGCACCACCCCGATGCGCGAGGCGCCGGCGTCGATCGCGTTTTCGACCAGCTCCTTGACCGCTGCCGCCGGGCGCTCGATGACCTCGCCGGCGGCGATGCGGTTGACGACGACGGGCGGCAGCTGGCGGATCGTCATAGGCCCGGAGTGTACGCGATCCGGAGAGTTGAGGCGAGGCTACGCCGGAGCGCCGCCATCGATGAGGAGGCGGCGCATATCGGAAGCTGCCGGGACCCGCAGGCGGCTCTCCTCGGTGTCGGCGAACAGCGGCGAATCGACGATGCCCAAGCGATGCAGCCGGTACTGCAGCGAGGTCTGCAGCACGCCGAGCCCGTAGACGACGCTCCGCTTGAAGTCGATCGACGAGGCTTCCGGAAAATACCGGGTCGGGCAGCTGATCTCGCCGACCCGGAAGCCGAAATACACCGACTGCACCAGCATCTGGTTGTCGAAGACGAAATTGTCGGAATTGTTGAGCAGCGGCAATTTCTCTAGCACCGCCCGGCTCCAGGCGCGGTAGCCGGTGTGGTATTCCGACAGCTTCTGACCGATCATCAGGTTCTCGAACAGCGTGAGGAAACGGTTCGAGACGTATTTGTAGACTGGCATCCCGCCAGCGAGCGCGCCACGCCCGAGGATGCGCGAGCCGAGCACGACGTCGAACTCTTCGGAGGCGACCATCGACGCCATCGCCATCACCAGCTTCGGCGTGTACTGGTAGTCGGGGTGCAGCATCACGACGATGTCGGCGCCGCGGGCCAATGCCGCGGCGTAGCACGTCTTCTGATTGCCGCCATAGCCTCGGTTGCGGTCGTGCCGGATCGTCGGGATGCCGAGGCTGCGCGCCATCTCGACCGTCGCATCCTTGCTCGCGTCGTCGATCAGGATGATGTCGTCGAGGATATCGTGCGGCAGCTCCTCGTAGGTCTGCTTCAACGTCCTGGCGGCGTTGTAGGCCGGCAGCACCACCGCGATCTTCTTGTTGGCAAGCATCAAACGGATACTCTGCGAGTCGAGACGAAACTGGGGCCGGTGCCGGGTTCGACAAGTGCCCGTCGCACGAGGACCAGCAAGGCGAGCGCCAGGATCACCGCTCCGCACTGCACCCCGGTCAGCACCGTTAGCGTATCGGCGAGGAGGGGTTCCGTCAGCAGCAACAGCACGGTGATCCGTTCCCACGGCAAAAAGCCAGTGCGCCGCCCCTCGACGACGAGCCACGCGGCGGCAAAGACCAG
>DASYUS010000389.1:0-1830 GCA_036000945.1 Allostellaceae bacterium | reverse complement strand
CCGACAACAGCTTCATGACCATCCTGGCGCGCGAGGACACGCCGGGGCTGTCGGTGCGGCTGCCGTCGGGCGAGTGGTTCGCGCCGCCGATCATCCCGGGCACCTTCCTGGTCAACCTGGGCAACATGATGCGGCGCTACTCGAACGACCGCTTCCTGGCGACGCCGCACGGCGTGCTCAACGATTCAGGCCGCGACCGCTACTCGATCGCCTATTTCCACAGCCCCAATGTCGACGCCCGCATCGAATGTCTGCCGAGTTGCGTCACACCGGACAACCCGGCGCGCTACCCGCCGGCGATTTATCGCGACCTGGTGCTCGACTTCTACCGGGCCAATTATTTCCACCAAAAGGGCCACCGTTCGGAAGCGGCCGCACTGGCGGCAGCCGATTGAAATATTGGTCCCTGCGCAAGCAGGGACCCACGTTTGCCGCGAACGAGAGATTGAAGAGTGGGTCCCTGCTTGTGCAGGGACGACAACTTACGGAGAGAGGACGATGTTCGATCTCGACCGCTTTATCGAGGATTGCCGCGCCGCGGTGCGCGAGGATACGACCCACAAGGCGGCGCGCGAGGTGCTCGCCCGCGGCAACAGCGACCCCGCCGCGATCCTTGCCGCGCTCGGCGAGCCGGTGCAGGCCGGGGTGACGCCGCTCTACAAGTCGGAGACGCTGACGATCCTCAACGTCGTCTGGGGCAAGCGGATGACGATCATGCCGCACGACCACACGATGTGGGCGGTGATCGGCGTCTATACGGGTCGCGAGGACAACATCTTCTGGCGCCGGGTAGCGGGCGCCCCCGGCGGGCTGATCGAGGCGGCCGGCGCCAAGTCCCTGGGCGAGCGGTGCGCCGAGCCATTGGGCCGCGACGTCATCCACTCCGTGACCAATCCGCTCGGCCGCCTGACTGCCGCGATCCACGTCTATGGCGGCGATTTCTACAGCGCCAGGCGCAGCGACTGGGACGCCGAAAACCTGCTCGAACGCGAATACGATTTCGCCCTGCATCGCCGCATGTTCGAGGAAGCCAACGCGTGAGCCTCAGCGTCTACGCCTTCACCTGTGGTTGGCTGGAAGGCGAGCTTGGGTATCTGATGGAGGGCGGCGAGGGGCGCATCCGGCTGCCGATCCCGGCTTACCTGATCGAGCACCCGAAGGGGATGGCGCTGTTCGACACCGGCATGCACCCGGATTGCCAGCACGACCCGGCGGGGCGCCTCGGTGCGCGCTTAACCGGCCTCTTCGCCTTCGACTACCATCCGGGCGAGGAGATCGCCGGGCGCCTTGCCGCGCTCGGCCGCGACCCCGCAAGGGTCGACCTGATCATCAACTCGCATTTCCATTTCGACCATTGCGGCGGCAACGCGCAAATTCCGAACGCGACGCTCGTCGTGCAGCGCCGCGAGTGGGACGCCGGGATGGACCCCGATAGCGCCGCCAGGCGCGGCTTCAACCCGCGCGATTTCGACCTCGGCCACAAATTGCGCCTCGTCGACGGCGAGCACGATGTGTTCGGCGACGGCTCGGTCGTCTGCCTGCCGACGCACGGCCACACGCCGGGCCACCAATCGCTGAAGCTGCGGATGCCCGGCGGCGATATCGTGCTCGCCGCCGACAGCTGCTATTTCTGCCGCACCTTGCGGGAGCGCCGCCTGCCGCGCTTCGCCTACGACAAGGAAGAGATGCGCGTCTCGCTCGACCGCCTTGCGGCCCTCGAAAAGGCGGGCGCGCGCATCTTTTTCGGCCACGACCCGGATTTCTGGCAGACCGTGCCGCAAGCCCCGGAAAGGATTATATAAGAACTTCATTGTCGTTCCGGCGAAAGCC
>DASYUS010000388.1:0-8225 GCA_036000945.1 Allostellaceae bacterium | reverse complement strand
GGTGGCGCTGCCGACCCGGATCACCGCGACGCCGCCGGCGAGTTTGGCCAGCCGCTCCTGCAGCTTCTCGCGGTCGTAGTCGCTCGTCGTCTCTTCGATCTGTTGACGGATCTGGGTGCAGCGGCCCTCGATGTCGGCCTTCTTGCCCGAGCCGTCGATCAGCGTCGTGTTCTCCTTCTCGACGCGGACCTTCTTGGCCTGGCCGAGCATGTCGAGCGTGACGTTCTCGAGCTTGATGCCGAGATCCTCGCTGATCACCTGACCGCCGGTGAGGATCGCGATGTCTTCGAGCATCGCCTTCCTACGGTCGCCGAAGCCCGGCGCCTTGACCGCCGCCACCTTGAGGCCGCCGCGCAGCTTGTTGACGACGAGCGTGGCAAGCGCCTCGCCCTCGACATCCTCGGCGACGATCAGCAAGGGCCGGCTCGACTGCACGACCGACTCGAGCACCGGCAGCATCGCCTGCAGCCCCGACAGCTTCTTCTCGTGGATCAGGAGGTACGGGTTCTCCAGCTCGGCGATCATCTTTTCGGCGTTGGTCACGAAGTACGGCGAGAGATAGCCGCGATCGAACTGCATGCCCTCGACGACGTCGAGCTCGGTCTCCAGGCTCTTGGCCTCTTCGACCGTGATGACGCCCTCGTTGCCGACCCGCTGCATCGCCTGCGCGATCATGTCGCCGATGTCGCGTTCGCCATTGGCCGAGATCGTGCCGACCTGAGCGATCTCCTCATTGGTCGAGATCTTCTTCGAACGCGACTTGATGTCGCTGACGACGGCCTCGACCGCGAGATCGATGCCGCGCTTCAGGTCCATCGGGTTGAGCCCGGCGGCCACCGCCTTGGCGCCCTCGCGAACGATCGCCTGCGCCAGCACGGTCGCGGTGGTGGTGCCGTCGCCGGCCTGGTCGCTGGTCTTGGAGGCGACCTCCTTGACCATCTGCGCGCCCATGTTCTCGAACTTGTCGGCGAGCTCGATCTCCTTCGCGACGGTGACGCCGTCCTTGGTGATGCGCGGCGCGCCGAACGATTTGTCGAGCACGACGTTGCGGCCCTTCGGCCCCAGCGTCACCTTGACGGCGTTGGCGAGAACATCGACGCCGCGCAGCATCCGCTCGCGCGCATCGGCATGAAATTTGACTTCCTTGGCAGCCATTTTCTTCGACCCTCCGTTAAGCGGCTTTGCGGGCAGCCGTCGGCTCGATGATCCCCATGATGTCCGACTCTTTCATGATGATCAGATCTTCGCCGTCGAGCTTGACTTCGGTGCCCGACCACTTGCCGAACAGCACCCGGTCGCCAGCCTTGACGTCCAGCGGCTGGATCTTGCCGTCTTCGCCGCGGGCCCCCGGGCCGGCCGCGACCACCTCGCCCTCCATCGGCTTTTCCTTGGCCGTGTCGGGGATGATGATGCCGCCCGCGGTCTTCTCCTCCGCTTCCACGCGGCGAATGACCACGCGGTCATGCAACGGACGGAATCCCATGTAAACCTCCTCGATTATCTGATAAAATTGCGATTGGCACTCTCTGTGCGAGAGTGCTGCTCAAATAGTCGGATCATCGCCGCTTGTCAACGCAAATTGCCGCGCGTGCCCGGGTCACGCCGCTCCCGGGCATATCGTCCACGACCGACCTGGGGCGGCCAAGCGTTTTGACAATCGCAGAACCCCGGCGCACTCTCGCCGCGTTATAATGTGGCGTCTGCCCTCAGCGAGACGGAAACATGTCGCGAACCATGGATTGGGAAATCCCCAGCGAATTCCAGCCGAAGCCCGAGGATTTCGCATTTGACCTGGACCAGGCGCTCTCGGCGGTGCTCGGGTTGCAGGCGACGGTCCCGGAAGACGCGTTTACCGCTTCGACGCTCGGCACCGAGCGTGCCGGCAGTGCCGTGCTGATCCGCAAGGACGGCCTGGTGCTGACGATCGGCTATCTGATCAGCGAGGCCGACTCGATCTGGCTGACTTCGGGCGTTGGCGGCGCGGTGCCGGGTCACATGCTCGGCTACGACCAGGAGACCGGGCTCGGGTTGGTGCAGGCGCTCGGCCGGCTCAACATTCCGCCGATCGAGATCGGCGCGAAGATCCGCGTCGGCGCCGGCGACAAGGTGGTGCTGGCCGCCGAGGGCGGACGCCGCCACGCCGTCGCCGCCACTGTCGTCGCCCGCCAGGAATTCGCCGGCTACTGGGAATACCTGCTCGACCGCGCGATCTTCACCGCCCCGGCCCACCCGTTCTGGGGCGGCGCCGCGCTGATCGGCGGCGACGGTGCTCTCCTCGGCATCGGCTCGTTGCACGTCCAGCGGGCCGACGGTCGAGAGCTCCGGCGCGACGTCAACATGGTGGTGCCGATCGATCTGTTGCCGCCGATCCTCGACGACATCCTGACCTACGGCCGGCCGAACCGGCCGCCACGGCCGTGGCTCGGCCTTTACGCCGCCGAGGTCGAGGACGCCGTCGTCGTCGCCGGCTTGTCCGAACGCGGGCCGGCGAGCAAGACCGGGCTCAAGCCGGGAGATCGCATCCTTGCGGTGCGCGACGAGCGGGTATCGAGCCTCGCGTCGTTCTGGCGGCGGGTATGGGCGAGCGGCCCGGCCGGCAGCGAGGTCGTTCTGCAAGTGGCGCGCGACAAGGAAACGATGCGGGTGCGCATCCCGTCGGCCGACCGCTCGCAGTTGCTGAAGGCCCCCCGGCTGCACTGATTGCGGCGCAGCGGCGTTCGGTCAGCGGCCCTCGGCAAGGGCGGCGCACGCCGCCGGCAGGTCGGCGACCCGCAACGGCGGGCGCGACGGCCCCGGCTTTGGATGCAGCGCCTCCGGAGTAAACCACCAAGCCAACTCGCCGCAGCCATCGCCGGCCGATGGCGCTGCCTGGTCCAGGCATTCCGGGTCGCTCGGGGCGCACTTGAGTCGCAGGTGGAAGTGGTAATTGTGACCCCACCACGGCCGGATCAGCCGCAGCCAATCGCGATCGGCGCCGGCCTCGCGACACAAGGCGCGCTTGATCGCGGCGTTGACAAAGATCCGCGCGACGTCGGGGCTGCGCGCGGCGGTTTCCAGCAGCTTTCGGTGTGACGGCCGCCAGACCGCCGCGTCGACATCGTGGCCGTCGGCGGCGACAAGGTTGGTCGCCGCGATCTCGTCCCGTTCGGCGGCGCTCAACCGCCGAACCGGCATCGGCGTCAGCCACAGATCGGCATCGAGGCCGATCTGGTGCGAGGCATGGCCGGTCAGCATCGGCCCACCGCGCGGTTGGCCGATATCGCCGACCAGCAGGCCCGGCCATTGCGCGATCCCGGCCGCGGTCGCGGCAAACCGCTCGAGAAAGCCGATCAGCAGCGGATGCCCCCAGGTGCGGTTGCGCGACGGCCGCATCGTCTGCCAGTACGGGCCGTCTTGCGGCAGCGCCGTCGCGCCGACGAGGCAGCCTTTTGAGTAGCCCCCGATCGCCCGGGGCGTGCCGGGCGCCGGGCTGGTCGCCGACCCGAACCAGCGCTGCGCTGCATCGCCGGGCAACCGGGCCAGAACCGCGGCATGGTGCGCAGCCTCCTGTGCTGCGGTGTCCTGCGCCTGCGCGGTCGGGGCGCTGCCGGCCAGCAGCGCAGCGAAGGCACAAACCACCCGCAGCGATCGCTTTTTGGCTTGCGCCAGGCCGCACCGGGTTAATACGTTGCTAACAAATTTCGCGCCAAATGCCGGCATTCACATCACCGCTCGCCGCATACCCCGCCTCCGCCGCAATGCGCCAGAAAATTTGCCGATGCAAGCTGGTGATCCCCCGCGACCCGCGACGCGACGGGTCCTGATCGTCGAGGACAACGAGCTCAATCTGAAGCTGCTGCGCGATGTCCTGGAGGCGCACGGCTACGCGACGCTGGCAGCGCGGGAGGGCGGAGCAGCCTTGGCCCTGGCGCGCGGCGATCAGCCGGATCTGATCCTGATGGATCTTCAGTTGCCAGATATCTCCGGGCTCGAAGCGGTCCGCCAGTTGAAGGACGATGAAGAGACGCGGGCCATTCCCGTTGTCGCGGTCACCGCTTTCGCTATGGTCGGCGACGAGCGCAAGGCGCTGACGAGCGGGTGCGACGCCTATGTTGCGAAGCCGATCGTGCTGCGCGATTTCCTCGACTTGGTCGAACGCTTCATCGGCACGGGGCATACCCGGTAGATTGAGGCGCACCCCGAGCGCCGGTCTTCCCGGAATGATTGCCGCGGAGTAACCTCGCCGCCCATCACTCTTCCTCGACGGCGCCGGCCATGCAGCTCTACGGCTATTTTCGCTCCTCCGCCGCGTTTCGTCTGCGCATCGCGCTCAATCTGAAAAAGCTGGATTACGACCAGGTGTTCATCCATCTGCGCCGGGGCGATCAGGCCCAGCCTGGCTTTATCGCGGTCAGCCCGCAGGGGCTGGTGCCGGCACTGGAGATCGACGGACAGACGCTGATCCAGTCGTTGCCGATCATCGAATATGTCGACGAGACGCACCCGCTGCCGCCCTTTCTGCCGCGCGACGCGGCGGGACGGGCCCGTGTCCGCGCGCTCGCGGCGATCGTTGCCTGCGACATTCATCCGCTCAACAATCTGCGGGTGCTGCGCTATCTGCATGGCCCGCTCGGTCATGACGAGAGTGAGATCGGGAGCTGGTACAATCACTGGATCGACGCCGGGTTCCACGCCCTCGAGCGCCTCTTGGCCGAGGATCGCCGGACCGGCGCGTTCTGTCATGGCGAGCAGCCGGGCCTTGCCGACATCGCGCTCGTGCCGCAGGTCGTCAATGCGGAGCGCTACCGGCTCGATCTGGCGCCTTACCCGACCATCAAGAGGATCTTCGAGACTTGCATGAAGCTCGACGCATTTTCCTCGGCGCATCCCGCGCACCAGCCCGATCGCGACGAATGACCGTGCCCCGGTCGCCCCAAACCGCCCGCTTTGCACGCTCCGACATGCCGCGGAGACGTATCCCAGCATTTGCCGGTGCCGCTTTTCTCGTCCTGGCCCTCGGCGTCAACGGCTGCAGCTCGCTGGCGGCCGACCCATCGGCTGGGGCCGCCGATCTCGCGTTGCTCCAGTCGGCGATGCGCCTGATCGAGAGGAGCTACGTCGTCCCGGTAAAGCCTGACCAGCTGGTCGGCGGCGCCCTCAAAGGCATGCTGAACCGGCTTGATCCGCATTCCGATTACATGACCGAACGCGAATATCGCGAGCTGATGGCCACCACCAGCGGCCAATTCGGCGGGGTCGGCATCGAGATTTCGGTCGACCAGGGAGTGCCGCAAGTCATCGCGGCGATCGAGGGAACGCCGGCGGCGGCGGCCGGTGTCGAGCCGGGCGACCGGATCGTCCGCGCCGACGGCCAGCCGATTGTCGGACTGGACATCGGCGAGGTCGTGCGACGGCTGCGCGGCGCTCCGGGGACCAAGGTCGTGCTGACGATTGCCCGGGCCAACCGGGCCGCCTTCGAGGTGCCGATAACGCGCGCCATCATCCACGTCGAGTCGGTCAAAACCGCGCTGAAGCCTGGCCGCATCGGCTACGTCCGGATCAGCACCTTCGACGAGAACACCGCGGCGGAGCTGCGCACCCGGATCGCCCGCTTGCGTCAGGAAGCGGGCGGGCGCCTTGCCGGTTTTGTTCTCGATCTGCGCAACGATGCCGGCGGCCTGCTCGATACGGCCGTCGAGGTGAGCAGCTATTTTCTCGATTCGGGCACGGTGATGACGATGCGCGGGCGCGACGCCGACGAAAGCCGCGTCTACGCCGCAGCGCCGAATGGCGACTTGATCCGCGGTACGCCGATGGTGGTGCTGATCAACGGCGCCTCGGCCTCGGCCTCGGAGATCGTTGCCGGCGCGCTGCAGGACAACCGCCGCGCCACAATCCTCGGCACCCGCAGCTTCGGCAAGGGATCGGTGCAAAGCATCATTCCGCTGAGTGGCCACGGCGCGCTGCGCATGACGACCGCGCTCTATTACACGCCGTCGGGGGCCTCGATTCAGGGCCGCGGCATTACCCCCGATCGGATCGTCACCCTGCCCAAGGATCAGCAGGTGGCCAATGCCATGATGACCTACGAGAGCGACCTGTTCGGCGCGCTGAAGGCGGGCGGGGCGCTCACCCCGAACGGCGCCGCGCTGCCGCCCGCTCGCCCACGGCCGGTCGGCGGGGATGTCGACCGTCCGATCAACCCCAAGGTAATCGGCACCGCACAGGACGCGCAGCTGAACGCCGCCCTCGACCTACTCGCCGGCCATCACGCGCCGGCAAGGTAATGCTGCCCGCGCGCGGCCGTCAGGCCGCGCCGGCGACCAGCGGCATCAGGAACTCGCGCAGCACCGGCGACCATTTGGCGTGCTCCGGCCCGGCCGAGCTGTGACCGAGGTCGCTGTCGAGCTCGAAGTAGCGCGCCGCGACCCCGGCAGCGCCGAGCGCCTCGATCACCGCGGGCGCGATCTTCGGCGGAAACAGCGCATCGGTGCGGCACAGGATGTAGAGCACTCTCGCCTTGATCTTGGCGAAATCGGGCCGCGTGTCGAAGCCGAGCAATGCCCGTCGCAGGATGATCAGCGAATGGGCATCCCAGTTCTGCGCCCAGTTCGCGGCCTGGGCTCGGATCGCGGCCTCGCGCTCGACCGGATCGGGATAGCGCGGCGTCAGGTTCGCCTCGATGCCGTAACGCTTCAACGTCTCGATGCGGATCTCGGTCAGCGCCGTCTTGGCGCCGCCGCGGCCATAATAGCGTCCGCCGTGCCATTCGGGGTCGGCAGCGAGCCGCGCCGTCACCTCGGCGAGCTGCTTGTCGGTGTTGGCCGAGGCCCAGGGTGCGGTGTTGACCGCGACGATCGCATCCATGAAATCGGGATAGGCGACGGCCCATTGGAAGGCCTGATAGCCGCCGTAGGACGGCCCGGCGACGGCGACGAGGTGCTCGACGCCGAGCGATGCGAGCAGCGCCTTCTGCGCCGCGACGATGTCGCGGATCGCAATCGCCGGGAAATCGGGGCCGTAAGGCTCGCCGGTCGCCGGGTCGATGCTCGCCGCGTTGGTCGAGCCGAACGACGAGCCGAGCATGTTGCTCGCGACGACAAACAGCCGGTCGGTATCGATCGCCTTCCCCGGCCCGATCAGCCCGTCCCACGAGCCCGGCTGGTTGCCGTTTGCCGGGTTGCGTCCGGCGAAGTGATGGCTGCCGGTAAAGCCGTGCGTGACCAGCACCGCGTTGCGCCCATGCGGCGCGAGCCGGCCGTACGTCTCGTACGCGATCGTCGCCTCGGGCATCGTCCTGCCGTTGGCGAGCCGGAAATCGCGCAACGTGAAAAACCGGTCCTCGACCGTACCGATGTCGTCGCTGCGCAGGGCCATTGCATCGTTCATCGAGAGACTCCATCCGTGGCAGGGTGGTGCGGCGGCGGAGGAATTGTGCACGGCGGCGTGCCTACTGTCACGCGGCCGAAGATTGCGCCTGGTCGCGGGCGATGACATAGGTAGGCGTTTGGTTTTCGATGTCTGGCGGGGATGCGATGCGCCGCGTGTTGCCGGTCCTGCTGCCGCTTTTCTTGATCGCCGGGTGCGAGGGAAGCGACGCCCTGCCGCCGGCGGCACCGCCCGGGCCGACGGCGTATCTGCGCGCCGGCTTTCCCCGCGGCGGTGTTGCCGACACGATCGTCATCGAGGCGACCGAGCGGCTGCCGCTGCGCGCTGCCGCATTGCTGTCGCCGGACGGCACGGCGACCCCGGCCAGCAGCGTCGATGTCGCCGCCTCGCCGAGCTATGCCGGCGGCCAGCGGGTTGCCGGGGACCCGTGGCGCAACGCGCTGTTGGGCACCGGTTCGACGGCGGCGCCGAATGTGCCGCTGGCCGATGTCGGTGCGGCGCTGCGCAGCCAGGGGCAGCTGCTGGCGACGGTGTCGAGCGCCGAAATCGCGCTGCCCGACCCGGTCGTCTACCGCCGCAACTGGGCGCAGTACCGCATCCGCCTCACCTTCGGCACGCCGCCCGGCGAGGTCGAAACCCGAGAGATCGCCGCCCCCGCGCCGCCACCCCCCCAATAGCCGATCAGGGCGATTGCATTTGGCGCTTTCCCTCCCTCCCCCTCGATGGGGGAGGGTTGGGTGGGGGTGAATTCACGGCGTGCGCCCATGGTGAGGTCCCTGTCGGCGTCATCACCCCCACCCAACCCTCCCCCATCGAGGGGGAGGGCTTTACAATGTCACTCTGCGACAGGCGCCGGA
>DASYUS010000387.1:0-2355 GCA_036000945.1 Allostellaceae bacterium | reverse complement strand
CGGTGGCAAACGCAGGCGCGGTGCCGTGGTTCCGCGGAGGGGCTTAATACATGTGCTGGCCGCCATTCACCGAGAGGGTCGAGCCGGTGATGAAATCGGCGTCGTCGGCGACGAGGAAGAGGACGGTGCGGGCGATGTCCTCGGCCTTGCCGAGGCGGCCGACCGGGATGCGCGCGACGATTTTTTCCAGCACGTCCTTCGGCACCGCGCGCACCATCTCGGTGTCGACATAGCCGGGCGCCACCGCGTTGACCGTGATGCCGCGCCCGGCGCCTTCCTGCGCCAACGCCTTGGTGAAGCCGTGGATGCCCGACTTCGCCGCGGCGTAGTTGACCTGGCCATATTGCCCGGCCTGGCCGTTGATCGAGCCAATATTGACGATGCGGCCGAAGCCGCGGTCGCGCATCCCCTCGATCACCGCCCGCGACATGTTGAAACACGACGACAGATTGGTCTGGATGACGGCGTTCCACTGCTCGAAGCTCATCCGGTGCATCGTCGCGTCGCGGGTGATGCCGGCATTGTTGACGAGCACCTCGATCGGCCCGCCGAGCTCTGCTTCGATCGCCTTGACGCCCTCGGCGCAAGACGCGAAATCGCCGACGTTGAACTTGAACACCGGGATGCCGGTCTCGGCCGAAAACGCCGCCGCATTCCGGTCGTCGCTGCCGTAATTGGCCGCGACGTTGTAGCCGGCCGCCTTCAGCGACACCGAGATCGCCCGGCCGATGCCGCGCGTCCCGCCGGTGACCACCGCCACTCTGGCCATCGTTCCCTCCCTCATTCCCAGGCCTTGTAGGGTGGGTTAAGCGCAGCGCAACCCATCTTCGGCGGTACTGGGTTTCGCTCCGCTCCACCCACCCTACCCGGCTAACGCATCAATCCCGTGCGAGGCACATCGCAATTCCCATGCCGCCGCCGATGCACAGGGTCGCCAGGCCCTTTTTCGCGTCGCGCTTCTGCATCTCGTAGAGCAGCGTCACCAGCACGCGGGTCCCCGAGGCGCCGATCGGGTGGCCCAAGGCGATCGCCCCGCCATTGACGTTGAGCTTGTCGGGGTCGAAGCCGAGTTCCTTGCCGACGGCGCAGGCCTGCGCCGCGAAGGCCTCGTTGGCCTCGATCAAATCGAGGTCGCCGACCGACCACCCGGCCTTTTTCAACGCCATGCGCGAGGCCGGGATCGGCCCCGTCCCCATGATCGCCGGGTCGACCCCAGCGGTCGCCCACGAGACGATGCGGGCGAGCGGCGTCAAGCCCCGCTTCGCCGCCGCCTCGGCCGTCATCAGCACGACCGCGGCGGCGCCGTCGTTGATGCCCGAGGCGTTGCCGGCGGTCACCGTGCCGTTCTTGTCGAAGGCCGGGCGCAATCTCGCCAGCACCTCGAAGGTGGTGCCGTGCTTCGGGTGCTCGTCGGTATCGACCGTCGTGTCGCCGCGCCGCGACTTGACGACCACCGGGACGATCTCGTCGGTGAAGCGGCCGGCCTTTTGCGCCGCCTCGGCCCGCGCCTGCGAGCGGACGGCGAACTCGTCCTGCTGGTCGCGGGTGATCTGCCACCGCGTTGCGACGTTTTCGGCGGTGTTGCCCATGTGATAGCCGTTGAAGGCGTCCCACAGCCCGTCCTTGATCATCGTGTCGACCATCTGCGCGTCGCCCATCTTGGTGCCGTTGCGCAGGTGGATGCAGTGCGGCGCCTGGCTCATGCTCTCCTGGCCGCCGGCGACGACGATCTCCGAATCGCCGTTGCGGATCGCCTGGTAGCCGAGCGCCACCGTGCGCAGCCCCGAGCCGCACAGCTGGTTGACCCCGTAGGCCGTCGCCTCATAGGGGATGCCCGCCGCGACGGCGGCCTGGCGCGCCGGGTTCTGGCCCTCGCCGGCGGCTAGGATCTGGCCAAGGATGACCTCCGACACCTCGCCGGGCTCGACCGCGGCGCGGCGCAGCGCCTCGCGGATCGCGACCTCGCCGAGCTGGTGCGGCGCGAGCGCCGCGAGCCCGCCGTTGAACGCCCCGACCGGGGTGCGGGCGGCGCTGGCGATGACGATGTCGGTCATGGGGATCTCCTCGCAAGGTTGGGCGGTGTCGGCTTATGTGGGCAGGGCCAGCCAATCTAAAAGCCGCGATCGGCGCGCGTCCAGCCGACTCCTCCCCTCAGGCGAATTGCCCCTTCAGCCATTGCGCGATCGGCTGCCATACCGCCGCCGGCGCGTCGGCCGACGCCATCATCCCGATATGGCCGAACGGCGGGCGCATGATTCCGGCGCCGGGGATTGCCGCGGCCAATGGCTCGGCCGAGCGCGGCGGCACGATCTTGTCGCGGCTCGGCAGCACGACGAGCGTCGGCGCGCTCACCGC
>DASYUS010000386.1:0-2245 GCA_036000945.1 Allostellaceae bacterium | reverse complement strand
CGCGCACCGCGTTGGCAACCCCGAGATCGCGCGAGTCGAGGACGTAATCGGCGCCGGCGAGGCGCAGGAACGCCCGCTTGACCTCGGACCCGGCCGTCGCGATGACCACCGCGCCGCGATGCTTGGCGTACTGGATCGCCGCGAGGCCGACGCCGCCGGCCGCGGCGTGGATCAGCACCAGCTCGCCCGGCATCAGCTTCGCCAACGTACCGAGCGTGTAAATGACGGTGACAAACGTCACGGGGATCGTCGCCGCCGCGGCAAAGCTCGTCTCGGGCGGGATCCGGGTGACGGCATGGGCGGCCGTCGTCACCCGCGTGCTCAGCGAGGCCGGAGCAAAGCCCGCCACCCGGTCGCCGACCGCAAGCTCCTCGACGCCGGCGCCGACCTCGCGCACGATCCCGGCGCATTCGAGGCCGAAGGTCGGACCGGCAAAGCCGTCGATCAGCGCCTCTTCCGGCAAGAGACCCATCGCCCACATCATGTCGCGGAAATTGAGCCCGGCCGCGTGGACGTCGATCGCGACCTCGCCCGGCCCGGGCGGGCGCGCCGTCGCGGTTTGCCAGCCCAAGGCGTCGAGCCCGCCCTGTTGCCCGCTGGTCAGCGCAATGGCATCCCCGGCATCGGCCCAGCGCGGCGACAAGCCGCGCCGCAGGCGGAGCACGCAACGCCCCGCGGCCGTCCAGACGATCTCGGTCTCCGCTGTCGCCGCCGCCAGCTCCTCAATGAGCCGGTCGGCTCGCGCCGCATCGTCCATCCCCGGCGCCAGATCGACAAGCCGCAGCGAGAGCCGCGGGATCTCGTTGACGAGGACCCGGGCAAATCCCCACAACGCGGCGCCGACCAGCCCGGCCTCCTCGCCCTCGACCGCCTGCTGTGCGCCGGTTGTGACCAGCCATAGGGGGAGGTGCCGTTGTGCGGCGGCGGCGGCGATCCGGGCCAGCAGGGCGATCAGCCGCGTCGCCTGCTCGACGCCCTCGCCACCCTCTTCGACGACCAAGATTGCGAGTTCGGTGTCACCCTCGGCCTCGCCGACCTCGCCGGTCGTCTGCGCCGCAAAGGCTGCGGCATCGATCTCGCTCACCCGGTGTCCGGCCTGCACCAACTGCTCGCGCAGAGCCGCGCTGCCGCCGGCACCGGCCGCGATCAGGCTGATCGTTCGCGCCGCCGCCGGTTGCCCAGCCGCAGCGCCGATCGCCGGTTCCGCCCGGCCCCACAACACCGCGCTCGGCCATGGCCCGGCGGCAAGCGCCGCAGCGCCAGGCGCGACAAACCGGGCCATCGCGAGATCGCGACGCCACGCTTCGCCCGAACGCAGCGGCGAAGCCTCGGCGGCGCCGTCCGCACCCTGCCACCAACCGGCATAGCGGCCGAAAACCACATCCCACAGCGGGTTGGGTTCGGGTTCGACGGCGATGAAAAGACCGCCCGGAGCGAGCAGGTCGCGCAACTGCGCCAAGGCGGCCTCGTCGAGCTGCAGCCGGGCCCCGGCATGCGCCGAGACGATAACGTCGAAGCGGCCGTCGCCGAGATCGTCCACCGGATCGCGCGGCGACCAGCAGCTCGCGCTGGCCCCGGCAACCGCGGCCACGATGGAGCCGAGCCGGGCCGCTTGCTCTGCGTCGGGATTGGTGGCGCGGTAGGCGAGCGCCACACCGGATTGCGCCAGCTGGTCGAGCAGCCGGCGGGTCGCGCCGCCATCGGCGCCGAGTTCGAGCACCCGCAATGCCCGGCCTTGCGGCCACCGCGCCGCGATCTCGCCGAGCGCACCGGAGATCACATCGATACCGGCGGCGCTGACCGGCGAGCCGTGCAGCAGGTGCTCGACCATCGGCAACGGCGATGTCTCGGCCTGCCGCAGGCCCTCGGCGAGAAGGCGTGGCGTCTCTTCGGCGGCCGCCGCGACAAGGGCAAGCTCGGCGACAAGTTCCGGCGCTTCGGCGAGCAGCAGCCGCCAGACTTCGGCGACGTCGGGCAAGTCGTTCGACCCGACGACCCGCCACATCCCGTCCTCTTCGGAGGCGGCGCTGAAACGCGTCAGCAGGCGCAGGTGGCATTCCAACAGCGCCGCACAGTCGGGAGCAATCGCCCCCGCCTCGATCACCTCGGCGATCGCGAACGGCATGTCCGGGTCGACGATGCCCAGCACCGATTCGAGCGCGACCGAAGCGATCAAGGCATCGAGCAGGAGGGCGTGTTCGTCGCGCCGAGCGGCGACAGTCGCCGGCACGTCGACGAGCCGTCC
>DASYUS010000385.1:0-3530 GCA_036000945.1 Allostellaceae bacterium | reverse complement strand
CCTCCGCGGAACCACGGCACCGCGTCTGCGTTTGCGGCCGGGTCACCTTTCGGTAGAACGCCGGCAGCGATCTTGCCGGCGCAAGGTGGTCCCCCTGAACGGGAGGGACCCATGGTGGCGTATCCAGGACAGCGGCCGATGGACCCGGTGGTGGCCCGGGCGCTGGCAGATCAGAAGAAGCGTTTGCCGAAGCTGGATTTCGGCCCTCTCACGGGCACCTTCGTTTCCAAGCACTCCGGCGGCCGCCCGGTCCAGGTCACCAAGGTGACGGGGTTTTACGGATTTGCCGCGCTGATCTTCAAGACCCCGCTCAACGAAGATCTCGATGGCGCGCCCAACAGCTACGCGCCGCCGATCAGCGTCACCAATTTGGCGCCGCAGGGCGGCCTCGTCATGATCGAGACGAGTATCAAGAACGCGACCAACGAGACGGGAACGGTGTTCCACGCCGACCCCAAGCTGAACACCTTTCAATGGACCGGCGTCAAATCGGCCGCCGCCGGCGACCGGCTGGACCAGCGCGATTTCCTGAAGGACAGCCTCGGTCGGTTTCCGATGTTCCGGCCGGCGGGCGACGCGTACGCGGCCTACTACGCGCCCCAGACCGCGATGAACGGCGCCGACGGCCAGGCGGTCAACCCGATCGAGGTACCCTACGCCGCTCTGAGCAATTCGCTCAAACGGCACGGCCGGGTCGAACTCGGCGATGTCGGACTGGCAATCCGCGTCAGCACCGGCGCCTCGACCGGGTTCATCTACGCCGATGCCGGCGGCGGCGCCTCGACATCGGTCGGCGAATGCTCGCGCAAGATGATCCGCAACCTGTTCGGCGGCCCGGCAACCACCGAAGACATCTGCTATGTGGTCTTTCCCTATACCTCCGCCGGCGCGGTTGCCCGTCCGGAGCTGATCCCGGCGTTGCTCCGAGGGAAGCTCAAGGATTTGGAGCTGTTCGGGAATGCCGATGAATTTGTCGACCGCTGCGCCAATCCCCAGTTCGGCGAGCCGCTGGATGTCGGCCGACGGTTCATCCCGCCCGCCGGCTTCCGCATGACGCTGCAACAGCGGATCAACGATCAGGACCAGCTCGCCCGGGTCAATGTCGAAGCGGCGCTGCGCCGATGGGGAGCGCCTTAGTCGGTCGGCAACCGTCTTGCCCGACCGGACGGCCGGGGCATAGGCTGGCGATGCCGCGTCCGCCTTCCCGGCGAGAGGGCGGCCGGCGCACCATCAAGGACCGGCGCGATGAAACGGCAGCTGCACCTCAACCTGTTCATCCACAGCCGCGGCCATCATGAGGCAGCGTGGCGGCACCCGGGTTCGTCGCCGCTGCCGCTGACCGACATCCGCTATTACCAGGATCTGGCGCAGCGCGCCGAAAGGGCGCTGTTCGATTCTGTCTTCTTCGCCGACCAGCTGGCGCTCGGCGGCGATGTCGCGCAGGCGCCGCGCACCTGGCTCGAGCCGATCACCGTGCTGGCGGCGCTGGCGACCGTGACCAGCCGTGTCGGATTGATCGCCACTGCGTCGACGACCTACACCGAGCCGTTCAACCTGGCGCGGCAGTTCGCCTCGATCGACCACATGAGCAATGGCCGCGCCGCCTGGAACATCGTCACCTCGTGGCTGGCGACGGCGGCGGAGAATTACGGCGGCGCCGGCCAGGTGAGCCACGCCGACCGCTATGTCCGCGGCGAAGAGTTCATGACGGTGGTAAAGGCGCTGTGGGACAGCTGGGCGGCCGACGCCGTGGTCGACAACCGGGAGACGGGGATCTACGCCCGCGCCGACCGCATCCGCGCGATCAAGCACCGTGGCGATTTCTACCAGGTGACGGGGCCGCTCAACCTGCCGCGTTGCCCGCAGGGCCGGCCGGTGCTGGTCCAGGCCGGCTCGTCCGATACCGGGCGCCAGTTCGCCGCGCGCCATGCCGACGCCGTCTTCACCGCCCACATGGCGACATCGACGGCGCAGGAATTCTACGCCGATCTGAAGCGGCTGGCGGCGGCCGAGGGGCGGGTGCCGGAAGAGGTGCTGATCCTGCCGGGCCTCAGCCCGATGATCGCCGGTACCGAGGCTGAGGCCGTGCGGCTGGCGCGCGAGGTCAACGACCTGACCAACCCCGAGGTCGGCCGCAAGCGCCTCTCCGGCCGTTTCGGCGGGCACGATTTCTCGCACCTGCCGCTCGACCGCCCGCTCGTGCCGGAGGATTTTCCCGACCCCGGCGTGGTCCAGGCGGCGCGCAGCCGCACCGAAGTAATCATCAACCTGGTGCGCCGCGACAAGCCGACACTGCGCCAGCTGCTCGGCTATATGGCCGGCGCGCGCGGCCACTACGTCACCGCCGGCACGCCCGAGCAGATCGCCGATTTCATCGTCGATTGGTTTGCGGACGGCGCGGCCGACGGCTTCAACATCATGCCGCCGCTGTTGCCCGCACAGCTCGACGCGTTCAGCGCCGGGGTGATCCCGATCCTGCAGCGGCGCGGCCTCTTCCGCACAAAATACACGGGCTCGACGCTGCGCGACCATTACGGGTTGCCGCTGCCGCCCAGCGTCTTCGACGATCCGGCCTGGAAGGCCGAGCCGCTGGAGGCCGTCGCCGGGGTTTGACCCGCCGCTCAGCCGAAAAAGACGCGGTGCAGCAGCCGCCCGGGCAGTAAGGTCAGCGCACCCGCAATCACCAGCCCGCCGAAATAGACCCCGAGCATCGCGTTGCGGTGCCCCTTGATGTTGCCGCGCCGCACGTTCCATAGCGCGCCGACGACGCCAAACAGCGTCAGCGGAATGAACAGGTGCACGAGCGACAGCCGGCCGGGGTCGATGCTGCGGATGAAGAAGGCGGCGATCGCCGTCACCGTCATCAGCCCGAGATAGACCGCGCCGAGCGCGCGATGCCCGGGACTGCCCTTGCGCGAGCCGAAGATCAGCCAGGTGCCGATGACAAACGCCGGCAACACCGTTGCCAGATGCAGCTGGATCGCCAACGGCTCCTCGGCAATCAGCGCGAAATTCACCTCGGTCGCTCCGGCGGGTCAGGCGGTGGGCAGTCGCAGGACGGGCTTGATCGTCGTCCCCGAACTGGCGTCGGCGGCCGCCCGGTTGATGTCGGCGAAATCGTAGCTGGTGATCAGCCGGTCGAGCGGCAGCTTCCCGTCCATGAAGAGATCGACGAGGCGCGGGATGAACTCGCGCGGCCGACTGTCGCCCTGGACGACGCCGCGCACCGTGCGGCCGCCCTGCAATACCGGCATTTCGAACGAGACCTCGGTGCCGGCCCGCGCGCTGCCGACGAGGACGCAGGTGCCGAGGCCGCGCAACCCGTCGACGGCGAGCCGGAACACCGCCGGCACCGCCGAGGTTTCGAGCGCGAAATGCGTGCCACTGCCGGTGATCCGCCGGATCTCGGCCAACGTTTCGGCTCCCCTGCTGTCGAGCGCATGGGTGGCACCGAGGCGGCGGGCGAGCGCGAGGCGGTCGGGCAGCCGATCGACCGCGATGATCGGGTCGCAGCCGGCGATCTTCGCCGC
>DASYUS010000384.1:0-7439 GCA_036000945.1 Allostellaceae bacterium | reverse complement strand
GCGGGCCCCGCCCGATGTCACGCGCCAGATGCCGGCCATAGAGGTAATAGAGGAGGCGCCACATGAGACAACATCGTTGTCTAGCCTGTTAGCACCCGGATGGCGAGCATCGGGGACGGGCGATGAGCCTGCGCGCCGAATTTGTCCGAGTGGGCCTGCGCCTGTTCCTGAAGGCCGGCAACAACCCCAGCATCCCGATTGCGCGCCGCCGACAGCGGACCGCGGGGCTGGAACGGCGCGTGCCGATGCCGCCGGCCGATGTGGAAATGCGCAGCGAGACGCTGGGCGGGATCGCGGCACTGCGGATCACGACGCCGCGCTCGCAGCCAGGCCGCTGCATCCTCTTCCTGCATGGCGGCGGTTACGTCACCGGATCACCCGAGCTCTACCGCCACGTCACCTGGCGCTTCGCATCGGCGGCGACGGCGCAGCTCGTCGCGATCGATTATCGGCTCGCCCCGGAGCACCCGTTTCCGGCCGCACTCGACGACGCAGCCGTAGCCTGGCTGGGGCTGCTCGCCGCCGGCGCCGATCCCCGGCAAGCTGTGGTGATGGGCGATTCGGCGGGGGGCGGGCTGGCGCTGGCCTTGGGATTGCGGCTGCGCGATGAGGGCCTGCCGCTGCCTGCGGCGATCGTCGCCCTCTCGCCGTGGACCGATCTGGCGCTGACCGGCGCGTCGCTCCGGGGCAACGCCGCCGCCGACCCGCTGCAGAACGCCGCCGACCTGCCCTGCCTCGCCGGCCTCTATCTCGCCGGGACCGACCCGCGCAACCCCTACGCCTCGCCGCTTTACGGCGACCCGGCGGGCCTGCCGCCAAGCCTCATCCAGGTCGGCAGCGACGAGATCCTGCGGGACGACGCGGTGCGGATGGCCGAGCGGATGCGGATGGCGGGCTGTTCGGCGACGCTCGAAATCTGGCCGCGCATGCCGCATGTCTGGCACGCCTTCGCCCCAGTGATGCCCGAGGCGAACCGGGCGATCGCCCGGGTCGGCGCCTTCATTCGCGAACACACCGCTGGAGCCGGCTAGGCTAATCGGCAATCGCTTCCGGGACAGCCGGAGCGCGCAAACCGGCGTGCCGCGCGCGCCGGCCATCGCCGATGATCCGGGCGACCGGCCGAAGGCGGCCCAATGCCGCGATCGTGCTCCAGCTCAACAGCAGGGTGCCGCCGTAGACGCTCGCCGCCTTGACGGCGGCCGGCAGGGTCGCCGCGAGCAGCGCGTACTGCAGCCACACGACAAACACGTAGTGGACGAGGTACATGCCGTAGGCGTTGCTCTTCAGGCTGTCGAAGACCGGCGACCGGCCCCCGGCAAACCGGATCGCCAAGGCGAGCATGCCGAAGCAATTGGCAAAGCACGCCACAACAAAGCTCAGGTGAGCGAGGGCCCACAGTGCGGGCGAAACCCCACCGGCTTCGACCATCGTCAGCGACGTCAGGGCCATCCAGAGGATGAGCAGGACCGGGGCGGCGATCAGCCAACGCGGCCAACGTCGCGCCAGCGGCGCGTCCGCGGCCAATAGCCCGCGCTCGATGCCGCAGGCGCCGATCGCGACCCCGGCAAAGAAATACAAGGCATAATGCAGCGGCCGGCTGAGCTGGAACGAGAACGGCCCGAGCTGAGCCCAATCCGACGAACCGAAGCTGAGCGCCAGCGGGATGTAGGCCACGGCGGACAGGAAGACGAAGGCGGCAAGAAATTTTGTCGAGTGGCTGCGGGCAAAGAGCGACAGCCGCAGCACCGCCTCCCTGCGGCCGTCGACGAGCCGATAGAGGCCGGCGGCGGCAATGTCCCCGGCCAGCAGCAGCCACAGGAACCACATCGGCCCGCTCGGCCACAGCGGCAGGGCGAGCCAGTGCCGCCAATAGGCGGCAACGCCGGGATCCGCGGCGGTCTGCAGATAGGTCGGATAGAGCGCCACCGGCATCAGCAGCGCCACGACGACTAGAAACGGCAGGCCGATCCGCAGCGCGCGATCGCCGAGAAACCGCAGAGCCCCCCGGCGCAGCAGGCTCGGCCAGGCAAACAGGCCCGACAGCAGAAAAAAGAACGACATCAGGTAGACGTCGAGCCAGGCGCAGAACAGGTCGAACCCGACCCAGCGCTTGCTGTCGACGATCGGGAAGGCGCGCCACAAAAACGGCGGGCTGTCGAACGGGAAGGGTTGAGGTGGCAGAAAATTCAGATAGGCCAGCACCGAATGAAAGGCGAGCACGAAGAGGATGACGATGGCGCGCAGATTGTCGATCGCCAGGCTCGACGGCCCGCCTCGCCGAGGCGGCTCAGCGCTTCCGCTCATCGCCGACTGCCTCGCGCTCCTGCTCCTCCGCGGCTGGGACCGCTGACGGCCGGCTCGCGGCGGGCCTGCCGCGATCACGCGGTTCGACGATCCAGTCGGCCGGGGTTGCCGCGCGCCGCGCCGGCTCGGGCTTAGCCGCGGCGGGTTCAGACACCGGCTTGTCGCTGCTGCGGTCGCGCGCCGGCCCCATCAGGGCGGGCTGGAACAGCACCGCCGCGGCCATCGTGCTGACCAGCGCCAGCGCCATCAGCTTGCCCATGCTGGAGGTGCCGGGATGGCTCGACAGCCACAGGCTGCCGAAGGCGATGCCGGTCGTCATCGCGCTGAAGATCACCGCGCGGCTGAGCGTCGATTGGACGAGCGCGGTGCGCCCGCGGCGCCACGCCATGATGTAGTAGATCTTGAACGCTACCCCGACGCCGAGCAGCAGAGGCAGGGCGATGATGTTGGCGAAGTTGAGCGGCAGGCTGAGGACGACGCAGGCTTCCAGCGTCACCACCGTCGCCAGCAGCAGCGGCACCAGCGTCAACAGCACGTCGGAAAGCCGGCGCAGCGCGATGCAGAGCAACAGAAAGATCCCGGCCAGCGCGAAGATCCCGGCTTCGGCAAAGGCGCGCACGATCGTGTTGCCGGCTTCGTACAGCAGCACCGCCGGGCCGGTCGCCTCCGGCGCAGCGGCAAGCACCGCCTTGACGAAACCGCGCAGCACGGCGGTGTCGTTGGGGTCGCCCTTGGGCAGCACCTGGACCCGCGCCCGCCCGTCGGGGGCCAGCCATTGGCCCTTCAGATCGGGCGGCAGCATCGCCAGCGAAACCGGCTGCGCCTGCAGCGCCTGGCTCAGCCCCGCAAGCGAGACCTGCAGTGGCGTCGCCACCGCCGCCGCAACCCGTTGTCGGACCGCCGGCTCGGCCCTCGCCAGTTGCAACAGCAGCCCGAACAGGCGGTTAGCCGCGGCCGCACTCGGTCCGGTTCCGGTCGCGACAAACTGCGAGATGGAGACCCCGGTCGACAGCAGCGCCTCGACGGTCTCCTGATCGGTCGGCGGCGGCTTCGGGTTTGCCGGTTTGAGCTCGGCGCCGAGGGCATCGGCCATCTGCTTGATAAGCGCAAGCTTCTTGTCCTGGTCGGTCGGGATCAGATTGTCGACGGTTGATGCACGCGAGACCTGCGGCAGTGCCTGGAGGCGTTGCGCTGCCGCGTCCGCGCTGCCGACGTCGGGGGTCACAAGCTCGATCGCGTTGGCGCCGGTGCGCGGATCGCGCCGCAGATCGAGAAAGGTCGCGACCGACTCGCTTCGCGGATTGCTCATGTGGATCGGGTCGAAGTCGAACGGCAGGAACAAGAGGAGGGGCGACGCGAGCAGGACGACGCCCAGCGTCCCCGCCACCACCGGGATGCGCCAGCGCTCGATAAAGCGATCGACCGGCGCCAGCGCGGCGAACCCCATCGAGCGCTTCTCGCCGGGCGGCTTGAAGACGGCGAGCAGTGCCGGCAAGAGCGTGACGCTGGTGAGAAACGCGATGATCATGCCGGGGCCGGCGATCATGCCGAGCTCGGCGAGGCCCCGATAGGCCGTCGGCACAAAGGCGGAAAATCCGATCGCCGTCGCCGCCGCCGCGAGCGCGAGCGGGCCGCCGGCCTTCCGTGCCGCGCTGACAAGAGCGGGCCGCAAGGCGGCGATCTCATGCCGTTCATTGCGGTAGCGCACGGCGAACTGGATGCCGAAATCGACGCCGAGCCCGACGAAGAGGACAAAAAACGCCACCGAAATCAGGTTGAGCGCGCCAACCAGATAGAGACCGAGAGCGGCCGTCATCGCCAGGCCGCAGAAGACGCTGACGAGCGCGGCAACGATGATCTGCCACGAGCGCAGCGCCAGCCACAGGATGACGACGACCGCAAGGATCGCCACGGCCCCGTTCAGCACCGCATGGTCGACAAGGGTTGCAAACTGGTCGTCGTCGATCGGCACGAGGCCGGTGAGGCGCACGCGCGCCTGGTAGTCGCCGGCGAGGTTGAGGCGCTCCGCGGTCTCGCGTATCGCCAGCGTCGCCGCCTTGCCCGGCTCCAGCGCCTTAAAGTCAGCGATCGGCGCGACCTCGATAAACCGGCGCAATTCGCTCGCGTCCGCCGGCGACCCGTTGGCCAGCGCGCGCCAGGAAAAATGCGCCGGCCGGCCGGCCAGCGCATCGTCGATCACGTCGGCGGCCATGCTGATCGGCTGGTTCAGCGCCTCGCGCGGGTAGACGCCGTTGACCGCGCCCTTCACGCCGTAGCTCAAGGCGTCGAGCGCACCCCGAAGGCTCGGGTCGGCGCTGAGCGCGCCGATCAGGAATGCGGCTTTTCCCATGCCGCCGGCCGTTTGTGCCAGCTGCTCGGTCGGCAGAAACAGCATCCCGTTCCGCGCAAAGAACGGGCCGCCTTGAGGTTCCACGACGGTGCGGAAATGCGTGCGATCGGCTTTGAGGGCGGCGCCGAGCCGCGCCGCTGCCAGATCGGCGAATTCCGCGGTCGGCGCGTCGACGACGACGAGGATGTCGCGTTGCGGGAACGCCTTCATATAGTCGAAGGCGCGCGCGGTCCACGGCAGGCTGGCCGGAAACAGATTGTTGACATCGGTCTTGATCGCGAAATGCCGGATGGCGTAGTCCGCCGAAAAGCCCGAAAGCACGAGCGTCAGGACGATGACCGGCCAGGGATGGCGCGAACATAGATCGACCACGCCGACGACCGGTGACCGCGGCCTCGCAGCGCCGGCGCCGAACCCGGCGATGCGCTTGCACAGGTTGGCGAGGCGTCCGATCGGTGATCTCAGCATGGGGAATGCCCGCTAGCCTCGACGCAACTGCGACCCGGTCATCGACGTTACATGCAGCAATAAAACTCGCACCAAACCATTCGGTTCCGCTGCGCCGGGCTGGATAACGCAAATTGGAGACGTGCTTCTTGCGGTAGCTTCGATGTTGTCGCTTTGACAGAAAAATGCCGGATTTGTCGGTTTTGCATCGACGGCGAGTGACGGCGGTTCGAATGCGTGTGCTATCTCTGGTTTCGGCGGGTCTTGTTCTTTTCTCCACAATTCCGGCTCTGCCGGCATCGGAGGCCGAGCCCGATACGCTCACGCTGAATTTCGCGGTGATGCGCGAGGGTCAGCAGATCGGCACGAGCACGACGCGGCTGCGCCACGAGGGCGCGCAAACGATCGCGGAGATCGCCACCCACATCGCGGTCAAGATCGCCCACGTCACGGTCTATCGCTTCGACCAGACCGCGACCGAGCATTGGGTCGACGGCTACCTCGTCGCGATGACTGCACAGACCAACGACAACGGCACGGTCCACAAGGTCAGCGCGAAAAGCCGCGGCGATACGCTCGCGGTCGAAGCCGACGGCAAGTTGAGCGAGGCCGATCCCTCCTTGGTCCCGATCAGCCTGTGGAACGCCGCGCTCGTCGATCGCAAGACCGCGATCAACCCGCTCGACGGCGCGGTTACGCCGCTGTCGGTCGTCGATCGCGGCAAGGAGCAGCTGGTCGTGCACGGGCAGCCGACGACGGCGCACCGCTATTCGATCGCGACGACATTCCCGCAGGACGTCTGGTACGACCGGCAGCGCCGGCTGGTGAAGGTCGAATTTCGCGGCAGCGACGGCTCGCGGATCTGGTACCAGCGGGGCTAAAGCGGCACCCGTAGGGCGGATGAGCGCAGCGTAATCCGCCGCCTTCGCGGAAGTTCGGCGGACTGCGTCCGCCCTAAAATCGGCCGCGCGCGCTGAAGAAGCGCGTGGAAGCGCGCGGCGATCAACGTATGATTAAGGCGTGAGAAGCGCCCGACCTGCCCGTCCCGCGGCCGCGATCCCGGCGAACTCCCTGGAGACTATCGCCGAACTGCGGCGCGAGCTGGCGCAGGCCCGCGCCGAGCGCGACGAGGCGCTCGCGCAACAGGCCGCGACGACCGAGGTGTTGCAGGTCATCAATTCCTCGCCCGGCGACCTCGTCCCCGTATTCGAGGCCATGCTTGCGAAGGTGCGGCGCCTGTCCGGCGCTTTCCAAGGAGCGCTTCGCACTTTCGACGGCGAAGCCTTCCATCTCGCCGCTGCTGACGGAGAGCCGGACCAAATCGCACGGCTGCGGGAACTCGGGCCGATCCAGCTGGGCGACGCGAGGAGCGGGGGGCCCTTCGCGCTGATCGCGCGCGGCGAGCGGGTCGTCCACATCGCCGACCTCAGGGAGACCGAGGCCTACCGTAACGATCCGGTAGCGCGCGAGCGGATTGATGCCCGCGGCTCCCGCACGTGGCTGACCGTGGCGCTTCGCAAAGAGGAAACCCTTCTCGGTGTGATCAATGTCACCCGAAGGGAGGTCCGTCCGTTTTCCGAAAGAGAGATCGCGCTGGTGCGGAACTTCGCCGCCCAGGCGGTGATCGCGATGGAAAACGCGCGGCTGATCACCGAGACGCGCGAAGCTTTGGAGCAGCAGACCGCGACCGCCGAGGTGCTGGGAATCATCAACTCCTCGCCCGGCGACCTCACGCCGGTGTTCGACGCGATCCTTGAAAAGGCTTTGAGTTTGTGCAGCGCCGATTTCGGCTGCATGTGGCTGCGTGACGGAGACGTCATCCGAGCCGGTGCGATCCGCGGTGCTGGCGAGGAGTTCACGAATTTTCTATTGCGCGAACGGGTCCCCGTCGACTCCGAGATGGCGGTCGCCCGCGCGGTTCGCGAGCGGTTTGTGATCCATCAGGATGACATCAGAAACGGGGAGTACTACCGCCGTGGCTATCCGTTAGCCGTTTTTTCCGCCGACAAGGCCGGTATCCGCAGCATTCTCATGGTGCCGCTGTCAAAGGAGGAGACCGGGCTTGGCCTGCTCACGATCTACCGGCGCGAGATAAAGCCGTTTACCGAAAAGGAAATCGCGCTTGTCGAGAATTTCGCGGCGCAGGCGGTGATCGCGATGGAGAACGCGCGGCTCATCACCGAGACGCGCGAGGCCCTGGAACAGCAGACCGCCACCGCCGAGGTGTTGGGTGTCATCAACTCGTCGCCCGGCGATCTCGCCCCCGTGTTCGATGCGATGCTGGAAAAAGCGATGCACCTTTGCGGGGCCACGTTTGGCTACATGACCGACGAAATTG
>DASYUS010000383.1:0-16220 GCA_036000945.1 Allostellaceae bacterium | reverse complement strand
GGCCGAGCACCCGGTTGAGGCTTTGCTTGGTGATGCGCAGGATGCCGAGGAGGTCGCCGACGGTGATCTGCGGGTTGCGCCCGACAAAATGCACGACCCGGTGGTGGGCGCGCCCGAAGCCGTATTGCGCCAGGATCGCGTCCGGCTCGGCGGTAAAGTCGCGGTAGGCGAAGAACAGCAGCTCGATGCCTTGCCGCACCGCCTCATCGCGCGGCGCCTGCGGATCGGCGCCGGGCTCTCCATCGCGATTTTTTATGTCAGCCATGTTGACTTATCTGGCAACCTTCGGTATAACCCGGTGTCTTCTACGATATAAAGTTCCTCGGCAAGGGCCTTAGTCGAACCAATCGTCTGCACACCCAGGAGAAATGCCATGTCCACGCTCCCCTTCGATGTGCGAACGCGGGGAGATTTGGAAGATGACGTCGTCCCTATAACCGCGCCGGCTCAGACAGCGGGAAGCAAGGGAATGAGTTTGAAATTCGAAATCCAGCCTACGACCAATCCGACATCCGAGAAGGAGCGCACGGCAAGACTCGTTGACCCGGGCTTCGGCCGAATTTTCACCGATCACATGGCTGTGGTCCGCTACAATCAGGCAAAGGGCTGGCATGGCGCGCGCATCGAACCCCGCGCGAGCTTTTCGCTCGATCCGGCCGCAGCCGTCTTTCACTACGCGCAGGAGATTTTCGAAGGCCTCAAGGCCTATAAGCGCGACGACGGGGGGGTTAACCTGTTCCGCCCCGACGCCAATGCCCGGCGCTTCCACGATTCGGCTGAGCGCATGGCGATGCCACAGCTGCCTGAGCCCGTGTTTATTGAAGCGGTCGAGCAACTCGTGCGCATCGACCGCGCCTGGATGCCAGGCGGCGAAGGCAGTCTCTATCTGCGGCCCTTCATGATCGCCAGCGAGGTTTTCCTCGGCGTGAAGCCTTCCGCGGAATACATCTTCGCGATCATTGCTTCGCCGGTCGGCTCCTATTTCAAGGGCGGACCTGCGCCTGTGTCGATCTGGGTGTCGGAAAACTACACGCGCGCCGCGATCGGCGGCACCGGCACCATCAAATGCGGCGGCAATTACGCCGCGAGCCTGCGAGCGCAGGCCGAGGCGATTGATCACGGCTGCGACCAAGTCGTTTTCCTCGATGCGGTTGAGCGCCGCTACGTCGAGGAACTGGGCGGGATGAACGTCTTTTTCGTGTTCGACGACGGCTCGCTGCTGACACCGCCGCTCGGCACGATCCTGCCGGGCATCACCCGCGATTCGATAATCGCGCTTGAGACGGATGCCGGCACGCGCGTGCGCGAGGAGGCCTACACAATCGACCAGTGGCGCGCCGACGCCGCCAGCGGAAAGCTGAAAGAGGCCTTCGCCTGCGGCACAGCGGCCGTCATCTCGCCAATCGGCAAGGTGTGTTCGACGAGCGGCGATTTTCTGATCAGCGGCGGAGCGGCCGGCCCCGTCGCCATGGGGCTGCGCAAGCAACTGGTCGACATCCAGTACGGCCGCACGAACGACCCGCACAACTGGATCAGAAAGGTCCTGTGATCGGAGGCGGAATTATTTCGCCGCTTCCGCGAGAGGCGTGCGCTTCTTCACGCCCCCCGCCGCGCATCACCCCGATAGCGGGATGATCACCTTCTCCTCGACGGTGAAGGTCTTGATCCCGCCGATGAAGAGGGCGCCGTCGTCGTGCAGGCGCTTGGCTTCGGGCGAGGCGTTGGCGCGGTCCATCGCGGCGCGGTCGTCGTACCAGAGTTCGGCGATGCCATCGACCGCGACCGCGGTCGTCGCGATGTCGGGCCGAGTGCGCTCACCCTCGATGTGGTTCTGCACATAGCGGCGGACGCCGGGCACGGCGTGCGCCAGCGGCGCATGGACCTCAAGCCAGTGCCGCACGAACTCGTCGTGCGACAACTCGGGCCGGCGCGTCAGCAGCGAGATGCTCTTGATCACGTTCTTCCCCTCAGCGTCGAAGCAACCTTGACCTGGATCGAGATTGCGTCGCTTCGCTCGCAATGACACGCGAAAAGAGGCCCGCCGAAGCGGGCCTCTCTCGCACGCGCCGGGCTACGGGAAGACGATCTCGACGCGACGGTTCTGCGGCTCGCGCACGCCGTCGGCGGTCGGCACGCGGTTGTCGTTTTCGCCGCGGCCGCTGACCGCCATGTCGTTCCGTGGCACGCCGAGGCGGGCGAGCGCGGCCGCCACCGCCTGCGCCCGCCGCTCGGAGAGCCGCTGGTTGTAGCCGGGCGAGCCCGAGCGGTCGGTGTAGCCGGTGACCTCAAGCCGCACCGGCGCGCCCGACCTGTAGGCCGCCGCCGCCTGCTGAATGATTTGGATGCCGTCGGCGGTGATCGTCGCACGGTCCCAATCGAAGAACACCAGGAACACCTTCCGCGCGACGACCGGCGGGGCCGGCGGGGCTGCCGGGGCGGCCACCGGTGGCGGTGGCGGCGGTCCGAACCGGTAGACCATGCTCGCCATCAGCGTGTGGTTGCTGTAGCCGCTGGTGTATTTGACCGCCGGTGCGGCCGGGACGCGGAAGGTGGCGTCGGTCGTCCCGAGGTAGCGGTAATCGAGATCGAGCGCGATGTTCGGCGTCACGTTGTAGCGCACCCCGCCGATCGCCTGGTAGCCGAGCTGCCAGTCGTCGTCGTTGAACACCTGGCCGAAACCCGTTACCCGGGCACGGTCGATGATGTTGACCGCACCGATGCCGGCGCCGACATGCGGCGTCACCGGCCAGCCGAGATGGAAGTCGTAGAGCACGTTGGTCATGATCGCGTGCGACTGCCGGCTGCCGCTGACACCCGACAGCTTGACCCCGCCGAAGTTCAGCCCGTTCAGATCGTTGCTACGGTAGGTGTATTCCTCCTCGAACCGCCACGGCCCCCACTCGTACCCGGCGCGCGCCCCGGCGGCGAAGCCCGAATCGAACCGCGCACGCACCGACGGGAACCCCGGCGCCCGGTTGGTCTGATCCTCGAGCACGTTCCAGCCGGCTTCACCGCCCAGGTAGAATGTCTGCGCGCGCCCCTCGCCGCCAGACATCGCAGCTGCAACCGCAAGACATACGCCGGCGGCCAATCTGATCCGCGTCAACATCCGCTGATCCCCTATGCATCCACCAAACTTGCGGGTAATTCCCCACGCCGGTATACGCCGCAACGCGGAAAACGATCCCGGCAAGATTGGAAAAGGGGCGCGAAATTGACTTGATGCGGGGAATCACTAAAGCAAAAAGCGAAAATGGCCTGAGCAATATTTCCGTTGCGCGGAAAATGGCGGTCAGCGGCGGCGGCACCCGTCGAGAAACAGGGCGGCGGTATCGTCGACCCAGGCGTGCAACTCGGCAGTTGTGAGCGGCGTGCCGAGACCCAGCGCGCGCCGGCGCGGTCCGGTCACCACCATCAGGATGAACTGCTCGGCGGCAAAGCGTGCATCGACCGGCCGCAGCTCACCGCGCGCGATCCCCTGTTCGAGCTGCTGGGCGATTCGCTCGACCCCGGTCGAGGCGCCAAGGTCGTGCAGGATGCGTGCGAGGCCGGGAAACCGCGCCGCCTCGGCGATCGCCATCCGGTAGAGCGCCAGCGCCTCCGGGGTCAGCGCCGCATTGACCATCGATTCGGCAGTGCGCCGCAGCGTCTCGGCAAGGCTCGGCGCTTCGAGCAATGTCGGGTCGAACGGCGGCAACCATTGCTCGATCAGCCGCCGCACGACGGCCTCGAACAACGCCTCCTTGCCGGGAAAGCGATGATAGAAGGTGCGCTTCGAGATGCCGGCGCGTTTGGCCACGGCCTCGATGCTGGTCAGGCCGAAGCCGTTGCCGAGAAACAGCCCGGTCGCGACATCGAGGATGCGATCCGAGAGCTGCGCCGATTGGAGGCGCGATGGCCGACCGCCATGACCGCGAACCCGGAGCCGTGCTGCTGTTTCCGCTGCCGTCGACACCACCCGCCTCGCTCCCCGATCGTCCGGAGCCAAGAAAGTTGACCCGAGAAACGCAACCGAGCCGTATTGTTGCACTGCCATGCCCCGCTTTGCACTGGGAAATGGCAGCGAAGGGCCCCATGATCGGGCAAATCGATTGGACGCGATAAAAAAACGGCGTGAGCGATATGAAAATTGACCTTTCCGGGAAACGGGCAGTCGTCACCGGCGGCAGCCGTGGGATCGGCCGGGCGATTGCGCTCGCCTGCGCTGAGGCCGGAGCCGCGGTGTCGATCTGCGCGCGCGGCGCCGAAGCTTTGGCCCAGGTGCGCGACGAGATCGCCGCCCACGGCGTCGCGGCGCATGCCGCGCCCTGCGACATCGCCGACGGTGCGGCGGTGGCGGCCTATATCGAGGCGGCCGCCGCGGCACTCGGCGGCATCGACATCCTCGTCTGCAACGCCTCGGGCTTTGGCACCAGTGACGACGAGGCCGGCTGGGCGCGCAGCATCGATGTCGATTTGCTCGGCACCGTGCGGGCGATTCGCGCGGCCGTCCCGTTTCTCGAACAAAGTGGCGCCGGGGCGATCATCAACATCTCGTCGATCTCGGGTCTCGTCGCCTCGGCCCGCACCCCGCCCTACGGCGCGGTCAAGGCGGCGCTGATCGAATACACGCTCAGCGCAGCCGCAGCACTCGCCAGGAAGGGCATCCGCGTCAACTGCGTGGCGCCGGGCTCGATCGAATTCCCCGGCGGCACCTGGGAGCGGGCCAAGACCAGCAACCCGCCACTCTACAATTCGATCCTGCGCAGCATCCCGTTCGGCCGGCTCGGCCGGCCCGAGGAGGTCGCGCAGGTGGTGGCGTTTCTCGCCTCGCCGCTCGCCTTCTGGGTCACCGGGCAGACGATCTCGGTCGATGGCGGCCAGCTGCTGTAAGCGCCTCGCCCTTGTTGATGTTGCATGCGATTGTGGCGCGGCCGATGATGGAGGATCGAAGGCAACGGACGGCGATTTTGAAAAAGTCAGCAGAGCCTCGCGGCGCACCGCAATACGGCCGCGGTACCGGCGTGCCGAACCCGGTCGATGTTCACGTCGGCAGCCGAATCCGCACGCGCCGGCTATTGATCGGCATGAACCAGGAGACGCTCGCCAACGCGCTCAAGCTCACCTTTCAGCAGGTGCAGAAATACGAGGGCGGCGCCAACCGGGTCAGCGCCTCGCGGCTGTCGCATATCGCCGAGATCCTGGGCGTGCCGATTTCCTATTTCTTCAGCGATTTGGGGCCCGAGGGCGCCCTGCCCAGCCTGCGCGAGCTGGAGACGCGCGAGCGCATGCAGCGCCCCGAGACGATCGAGCTGATCCGCTCCTACTACGCAATCGCCGACGAGGAGACCCGCCGCCAATTCCTCGACATGGTCAAGGCGGTGGCGCAGTCGCGGCAGAGCAACGACTAGCATCCGGCGCCGCGTCGCGGGTCCGCATCGATGAACGATAGCGCGACCGTTCTCGACAGCCAGGCGGGCCTGCCCATCGATGTCGACGGCCTCGCATCTCGGTTGCGCGAGCGCAACGCGACGATCGGCGTCATCGGGCTCGGCCATGTCGGGCTGCCGCTGCTGCGCACCGCCGCCGAGCGCGGCTTCGCGGCGCTCGGCTTCGACATCGACCGCGCCAAGGTCGAGCGGCTCAATGCCGGCCAGTCGTACCTCGCCCATATCAGCACGGACAGCATCGCCGCGGTGCGGCAGAGCGGCCATCTCGCGGCGACCGACGATTTCGCCCGGCTCGCCGAGGTCGATGCGATCCTCCTCTGCGTCCCGACGCCACTGACCCGGCAACGCGAGCCCGATCTCAGCTTTATCGTCTCGACTACCGAAGCCGTGGCGCGGCATCTGCGGCGCGGGCAACTGGTCGTCCTCGAATCGACGACCTATCCGGGCACCACCCGCGAAGTCATGCGGCCGATCCTCGAGCGCTCGGGGCTGCGCTCGGAGCGCGATTTCTTTCTCGCCTACTCGCCCGAGCGCGAAGACCCCGGCAACCCCGATTTCGCGACCGGCGACATCCCCAAAGTGGTCGGCGGCGACGGACCGGACGCGCTGCGCCTCGCCCGCACCCTCTACAGCGCCGTCGTGGCGCGGACGGTGCCGGTCAGCTCGCTCGAAGCGGCCGAGGCGGTCAAGCTGACCGAAAACATCTTTCGCTCGGTCAACATCGCCCTCGTTAACGAGTTGAAGATCGTCTTCGAAGCGATGGGCATCGATGTTTGGGAGGTGATCGAGGCGGCGAAGACCAAGCCGTTCGGCTATATGCCATTCTATCCGGGTCCCGGACTCGGCGGCCACTGCATCCCGATCGACCCGTTCTACCTGACGTGGAAGGCGCGCGAATTCGGCATCGCGACGCGGTTCATCGAGCTGGCCGGCGAGGTCAATACGGCAATGCCGCAGCGCGTCGTCGACAAGACCGTCGAGGCCCTGAGCGAGCGCTCCGGCCTCGCGCTGCGCGGCGCGCGGATTCTGATCATCGGCCTCGCCTACAAGAAAAACGTCGCCGACACGCGCGAGAGCCCGGCGCTGACGATCATGGAGCTGCTCGAACGCCGCGGGGCGCTGGTGTCGTTCCACGATCCCTACCTCGCCGAGATCCCGCCGACCCGCGAGCACGCGGCTTTCGCCGGCCGCCGCTCGACGCCATTGAGCGCGGCGACCGCCGCTTCCTTCGACGCCGCGATCATCTGCACCGACCACGATTCGGTCGATTACCGGCTCCTAGTCGAGCATTGCCCGCTGGTCGTCGACACCCGCAACGCCTGCGCCCGCCGCGGGCTTGCCGGGGGAAACGTGGTGAAGGCGTGAGCGGCGAACCGCCCCTCACCCTGTCCCTCTCCCCGTTAACGGGGAGAGGGAACCCTCGTAATCGCTCCGTAATAAGCTCCCTCTCCCCGCCTGCGGGGAAAGGGCTGGGGTGAGGGGCCGGTAACCATGTGCGGCATCGCCGGGTTCGTGCTGCCGCAGCCGATTCTGGCGCATGCCGAGATCGAGGCGCGGCTGTGGGCGATGCTCGGCACGCTGCGCCACCGGGGTCCGGATGACGAGGGGGTGTGGACCGACGGGCTGGGGGCGCTGGCCCATGCCCGGCTGTCGATCATCGACCTGTCGCCCGCCGGACACCAGCCGATTGCGGACATGGGCGGCGATGTCTGGCTCACCTACAACGGCGAGGTCTACAACTTCGTCGAGCTGCGGGCCGAGCTTGAGGGCGCGGGCTACGTCTTTCGCAGCCGCACCGACAGCGAGGTCATCGCCAATGGCTGGCATGCCTGGGGGCCGCTGCTGTTCGGGCGCCTGCGCGGGATGTTCGCGCTCGCCCTGTGGGACCGGCGTTCGCGCCGGCTGATCCTGGCGCGCGACCGCATTGGCAAGAAGCCGCTCTATTACGCGCAGAGGCCGGAGGTCTTCCTGTTCGGCTCGGAGATCAAGGCGCTGCTCGCCTGGCCAGGCTTGCCGCGCACCCCGAACCTCGCCGCGATCGACCATTACCTGACGCTGCAATACGTGCCGGCCCCCGAGACCGCTTTCGCCGGCGTCAAGCGGCTGCCGCCGGCGCATTACCTGGTGGTCGGCGCCGACAGTGCGGGAAACTGGCAGGAAGCCGAGCCGGTGCGGTACTGGGAATTGCCGGAGCCGGACATTGCCCGCGTCGCGTCGCGCCCCGCCGAGCTGCAGCGCGAGCTTGTCGCCCATCTCACAGAGGCGGTGCGGCTGCGGATGATCGCCGATGTGCCGCTCGGCGCGTTCCTCTCGGGCGGCGTCGATTCGAGCGCGGTTGTGGCGATGATGGCGCGGGCGGGGACGGGCCGGGTCAAGACCTTCTCGATCGGCTTCCCGGAGAAGGGATACGACGAGACCCGCTACGCAAGGATGGTCGCCGAGCGCTACGGCACCGAGCACGAGGAATTCATCGTCGAGCCGGATGCGGTGGCGATACTGCCGCGCATCGTCTGGCATTACGGCGAGCCCTTCGCCGACCCGTCGGCGATCCCGACCTGGTACGTGTCCGAGATGGCGCGCCGCCGCGTCACCGTGGCGCTCAACGGCGACGGCGGCGACGAGGCATTTCTCGGCTATGCCCGCTACCGGGCGATGCGCCACCTCGACCGTCTCGATCGGCTGCCGGCCGGCGGGCGGATCGCGCTGGCACGGCTATGCGCGCTGGCGCCGACCGCAATCGGGCGGCCACTGCGCCTCTCGCAGATCCGCGATATGCTTGACGCGCCTATCGAGCGACCCGAGCAGCGCTATGCCGGGGCGATCGCGTTTTTCGGCGATCGCGACAAAAGGGCGGGCTATGGCGAAGCGATGCGGGCGCAGCTGGCGCATTCGGCGCTTGATCTGCTCGCACCCTACTTCGCCTCGTCAACTAGCCTTCTTGCTGGCGCCAACCGAGCCGATTTACACACCTACCTGCCCGACGACCTGATGGTGAAGGTTGATGTCGCCAGCATGGCGCACGGTCTGGAGACGCGCTCGCCGCTGCTCGACCATGTGCTCTTGGAGTGGGCCGCGCGCCTCCCCCCGGAGGTCAAGATGGCCGGCGGGCGGACGAAGGCGCTGTTCAAGGCGGCGATGGCGCCCTATCTGCCGCCCGCGATCCTGCACCGCCGCAAGATGGGGTTCGCCGCGCCGATCGACCGCTGGCTGCGGCGCGAGCTGAAGAGCCTCGCCTACGACACGCTGCTGGCGCCGGCGGCGCGCCGGCGCGGCCTGATGCAGCCCGATTACGTCAAGCGCCTGCTCGACGAGCACTGCACCGGCCGGGCCAATCACCACACGAGGCTGTGGGCCCTGCTGATGCTCGAACTGTGGTTCCGCACCTGGATCGACGGGGCGGCGGCCAGCGAGACCTACCGCCCTGCTGCCTAGACTGGCACCTGGCACCGATGCCGCAGCGGTCGGGCCCGGCCGCCGGGTGCTGATTATCGTCAACCCGGCGGCGGGCGGATCGCGGGGATCGCGCCGCCGCCTCGGCCGCATCGTCGCGGCGCTGGAGCGGCGCGGCTGCGTCGTCGTCGTGCGCCACGCTGGACCGGCAGCCGGCGATGCCGAGCGTCTCGCGCGCGAGGCGGAGGCGGAATTCGACGTTATCGTCGCCGCCGGCGGCGACGGCACAGTCAACGCCGTGGCGAACGGCATCGCCGCGTCGCCGCGGGCGCTGGCCGTCTTGCCGTTCGGCACCGCCAACGTGCTGGCGCGCGAGGTCGGCCTGCCGCGCCGGTCCAAGCGCTTGGCAGAGCTGATCGCGACAGGCGAGGCGCGGCCGATCTGGCCCGGCCGCGTCGGCGACCGGCTGTTTCTGACGACGGCGAGCAGCGGCTTCGACGCCGAAATCGTCGCTGCGGTGAACCCGAGGTTGAAGCGGAGCCTTGGTCGATTCGCCTTTGCCTGGGCGATTATGGCGCGCCTGTCGCGCTATCGGGCGTCGGCCCTGTCGGTTCGAGCGGATGGCGCCGAACACCGCGCCGCCGGGGTAATCGCCGCAAAAGGCCGCTTCTACGCCGGCGCCCATGTCATCGCCCCCGGCGCCAATATCGCCGAACCGGTGCTCGACCTCGTGCTGTTGCAGCGCTCGGGGCGGCTTGCCGCGCTGGGCTACCTGGCCGCGCTGCTGCTCGGCCGGGTTGCGCGGCGCCGGGACATCGCCGTCCTGCGCTGCCGCACGGCCCTGGTCGCCGAGGGCGAACCCCTCCCGGTCCAGGCCGACGGCGAGATCGTCGGGCAGCTGCCGATCGAGCTCGGCATCGCCGAGCAGCCGCTCCACCTCGTTCAACCTGGCGTTTCACGGACACGCTTGTGGTTCCGGCGCGCGGACCTGTAATTTGACGCGGCAATCATGGCGGGGTGGGACATGGTCGCGTCGGCGCGGCGTGCGACATTAGGCGACGGGTGCAAGTCAGTCTTGCTGGCGGTGCTGTTTTTGCTGGTGGCCGTCGCGGCGCCGGGCGCCGGCCGCGCGCAGAATTTGACCTACAGCGAAGTGAAACTCGGCGTCCTGGTGCACGATGCGCATTTCCTCGGCGGCAAGGAGCACGGCGCAGACATCAATCCTGAAATCATCTTCCAGTCGCCGGTCTCCGACGCCTGGGCGGCGACCCTGCCGCCGTATTTGCGCTGGATGGTGCAGCCGCGCCCGACGATCGGCGGCGAGATCAACACCTCCGGGTACACCAACCAAGCCTATATCGGCGCGACTTGGAGCTGGCAGTTGGCCAGCAACCTTTTCAACCCGGGCGACGGCATCGCGCTGAGCTATTTTTTTGGGGCTGGTTTCAACGACGGCGACATCGTCGCCACAGCGCCCGACCGCAAGAGCCTCGGCTCGCATGCCCTGTTTCGCGAAGCTTTGGAAGTGGGGTATCGGATCAACCCGGTCTACCAGGTTTCGGTGATGGTCGACCACGTCTCGAACGGCGGTCTGGCCAAGCAGAATCAGAGCATCAACGACATCGGCGTCCGCCTGGGCATCCGCTTCTAAGTCCGGAACTCAGTTGTCATCCACTTCGTTTGCCAAGCATTAGCTGCTCGCAATTGCCGTAGCATCGTGAACGCAGCCGCGAACGGAGAGAATTATGCTTTATTGGGCTTTTTGCTTTCTTGTGATCGCGCTGATTTCAGGGTTGCTTGGCTTTGGTGGCGTGGCTTCGACTGCTGCGGGTATCGCTCAGGTCCTGTTCGTCATTTTCCTGATCGTCTTTGTTGTTACCTTGATTATGAGCGTGGCAGGCCGACGACCTCCGCCTCCGATCTGATCTGCAACCCGGCACGACCGAACCTGCGACGCGGCCGGTGCGGCAATCACCGGCCTCTCGTCTTTCGGGTTATCGGCCCCCCGCATGCCGAATATCGGCGCGGGGCGGCCGCGGTGGTCACTCGGCGGCGAGGACGCGGGCGAGCTGGCTCAGCGCCTCCTGATGGCGCTCGTTCGGGATCTGGGCGAAGTTGCGGGCGAGTTCGAGGCACATCCGCTCGCGCGGGCTGACTGCGCGCGTCGTTTGTTCCTCCAGCCCGTCGAAGAAATAACCGACCGGCACGCTCAGCACCTGCGCGATCTCGTAGAGCCGGCCGGCCGACACCCGATTGATCCCGCGCTCGTATTTGTGCGCCTGTTGATAGGTGACGCCGATCAAATCCGCCAGTTGCTGCTGGGTCAGCCCCAGCATGATCCGGCGCTCCCGCACGCGCGCCCCGACGTGGCGGTCGATATCTTGCGTCCGGCCGGTCGAGCGGCGCGACACCGCGGGGCGGTCGGGCAATGCGCTGCCCTGGCGCGCCTTGACGATAGGTTGCTGTTGGGTCATCTCGATCCACTCGATGAAGTTGGCTGTTTCAGGTTTGCTTCAGGGCGTGCGAAATGCGTCGGATACCTTACTTTGTTGCGCATCCGGTCGGGCCGGTAAAGACCTCGCCCCGCTAGCTGCGCCGGTGCCCCTCAACCGCCGGGATTGGACCGGGCTCATGTGTCAAATTTTAGGCACGGTTTGCAGCGCAGCGCGACCACGATCGCCGATCGTCCTGTTGCCGGTGCATGACGCCCCCGCGGCCTTGATGTTTGACAGCCTCCTGCCGCGGTGATACCGACGCAGCTCCTGGCAATGGCAGCTTGATGCCGCGAATCGTAATCGGCGACGGCGCGCTCTATTATGAGCGGCAAGGGATCGGCTTCCCCGTCCTGTTCGTGTCGGGGTTGGGCGGGTTCGCCTCGTTTTGGCGCGATCAGGTCGCCGCCTTCGCCAAGAATTTCGACGTCATCACCCACGATCATCGCGGCATCGGCCAGAGCGACCTGACGCGTAGCGGGTTCACCGTCGACCGCATGGCGGCCGATGTGATCGGCCTGATGGATGCGCTGGAAATCGAGCGGGCCCACATCGTCGGCCATTCGACCGGCGGCGCCATCGCGCAGATCCTCGCGATCGAGCAGCCCAAGCGGCTGGCTAGCGTCGTCCTGTCGGCGACCTGGACCAAGCCCGACGCCTATTTCCGCCGGCTGTTTGGGCTGCGCAAGGATATCCTCCTGCGCCTCGGCCCCAGCGCCTATGTCCAAGCCAACACGTTGCTTCTCTATCCGGGCGGGTATGTCGCGCGCAACAACGAGCGGCTGCGGCAACAGGAGGCGCAAAACCTCGCGGTGTTCCCGCCGACCGAGATCGCCGCCAGCCGGATCGACGCGATCCTCGCCTTCGATCGCACCGAGAGCCTGTCGCGGATCAAGACTCCGACCCTCGTCGTCTGCGCCGAGGACGACATCGTTACGCCAGCCTATTTTTCCGAGGAGCTGGCGCGGCTGATCCCCGGCGCCGAAATCAAGATCTTCCCGCGCGGCGGCCATGGCTTTACCCAGGTGCGGGCCCGCGAATTCAACCAGGCCGTGCTGCCGTTCCTCGCCTCTCACACCCCGGCGTGACCGCGCGACGCGACGAGCCGGGTATCCTCGGCATTTAAGGTTTCTTCAATTTATTTCGGCCTAGGGTTGCTGGCCGCTCCCGCTGCTGAGGGCGACAGCGAACCGCGAGTTCGATCGAGGTCTTGGGCCGATGTCCGTGAGCGACGACGCGCTGTCAGGCCGCTTGGCCGCCGCCCTCGAGGCGGCGGGCGACATCGCATATTCCTGGGACCTCGGGGGAGACGCGATCGCCTGGTCGGGGTGCCTCGCCGCCCCGAGCGTCGAGTTCGTCAATGAGCTGGACACCGGACGCATTTTCGCCAATCGCGTCCATCCCGACGATCTCGTTCACCGCCAGCTGGCGCTCGCGGCACATTTCGACGGCGAGGCGGCCTTCGACTGCGAGTATCGGCTGCGCGACCCCGAAGGCGGCTTCCTCTGGGTGCACGAGCGCGGCCGCGCGCGGCGCGACGAGGCGGGCCGCCCGCAATTCATGCTCGGCGTCATCCGGACGATCGGCGATCGCAAAGCGCAGCAGACGCGGCTCGAGCGGCTGGCCAATTACGACGAGCTGACCGGCCACTTCAACAAGACCCGGCTGCGCGAAGCGGTCGACCAGATCATCGCCGCCAGCCAGCGCGGGCGCAGCCCGGCGGCCTTCCTGTCGGTCGGCGTCGACAACATGACGACGATCAACGACATGTTCGGCCATGAGGCGGCCGACACCGTGCTCGTCGAAATCGGCCGCCGGCTCGACACCTGCCTGCGCGTCAGCGACCTGATCGGCCGATTGGGCGGCGACCGTTTCGGCATCGCCCTGTCGCACTGCCGTCCAGAGCACATCGCCGCCGCCGCCGAGAAGATCCTTGCTGCCGTGAGCAGCGCGCCGGTGGCGACCGCGCGCGGCCCGATCTATACGACGGTGTCGATCGGCAGCGCCTCGTTTCCCGATCAGGGCCTCACCTCCTACGAGGTGATCACCCGGGCGGAGAGCGCGCTCGGCGAAGCCAAGCGCGCCGGCCGCGACTGCCATAGCCATTACCGGATCACCGAGGAGCAACGCGAGCGCCAGCGGCTCAGCCGGTCGATGAGCGATCAGGTCCGCTCGGCCCTGCGCGAGGAGCGCATCGTCTTTGCGTTCCAGCCGGTGGTCGCGGCAATGACCGGGGAAGTCGACCATTACGAGTGCCTCTTGCGCATGCGCACGCCGGACGGGCGGATCGTCACCGCCGGTGAATTTGTGCCGGTGATCGAGCAGCTCGGCTTTATCCGGCTGATCGACCGCTATGTCCTCGACAAGGCGCTGGCCGAGCTGGCGGCCCATCCGTCGATCAAGCTCGGTTTCAACATCTCCGGCCTGACGGCGGCCGATCGGCCCTGGCTGCGCGCGCTGATCTCGCAGGTGCGCAACCGTCCCGACATCGCCTCGCGCGTCATCGTCGAGATCACCGAGACGGCCGCGCTCTACGATCTCGAGGAATCGGCTCGCTTCGTCAGCGCGCTGCGCCAGGCGGGCTGTCATGTCTCGCTCGACGATTTCGGCGCCGGCCACACCTCGCTGCGCCATCTGCAGAGCCTGGCCGTCGATACGGTCAAGATCGACGGCTCGTTCATCAGCAATCTCGCCAGCAGCCCGGAGGCCCAGGTTTTCCTGCGTCATCTGCTCGGGCTGGCGAAAGGGTTCGGTTTCCGCACCGTCGCCGAATGCGTCGCCACCGCCGAGGACGCGGCGATCCTGCGGCAGGAGGGCGTCGGGTTTCTGCAGGGCTACCATTTCGGGCGGCCGACGCTCGAGCGCCCGTGGCTCGCCAGCAAGCCGGCCCACACGATCGAAGTCGTCGACCAGGGCCGGCTTGCTCCGGTCAAGCGGGCGGCGAATTTGAACTGAGGCGGCTCAGCCTTCCTTGCGGTCGCGGCCGAGCGCTTCGAGCTGCTGGCGCAGCGCCTCGATCTGGGTCTCCAGGCGGTGCAGGCGGGGATCCTCGGCCTCGCTGCTCCCGCCGCCGCCACCGGCCCGGGGCGGCTTCTCGGCACCGGCCGGCTGCGGCTCGCGGGCATAGGGCGACAGCATCTTCAGGGCGCGCTCGAACAACGCGATGTTCTGCTTGCCCATCTCCTCGAACTGGCCGAACGGAAAGATGCCGAAGGTGGCGCGCAGGCTGTTGCGCATCTCTTCCTGGTTGCGCGCGAAGGCGATCATCGCCTGTTCCAGATAGCCCGGCACCAGGAACTGCATGCTGTCGCCGTAAAACCCGATCAGTTGCCTGAGGAAGCTGATCGGTAAGAGGTTCTGTCCCTTCTGCTCCTGCTCGACGATGATCTGGGTCAAGACCGAGCGCGTGATGTCCTCGCCGGACTTGGCGTCGTAGACGACGAAATCGCCGCCGGCCTTGATCATCTGGGCGAGATCCTCGAGCGTCACATAGCTGCTCGACGCCGTGTTGTAGAGCCGGCGATTGGCGTATTTCTTGACGATTGTCGGTTCCTTCGCGCCGCCCGGCTGCTCGCTGCTCGTGGTCATGGTTCCGCCGTTCCGCCAGAAGGAAAGATGCTGCTATGCAACAATACGCCGATTCGGCCGTTCCGCCTCATCAAACTGCCGCCGCCATTTCCGGCTCTCGCGACGGCGGCAGGGCGGCCTATAGTGCGCCCGATGAGCGAGGACGACGATCTGGCGCGCCGCTTTCTCGGGCTGTGGGCCGAGTATCTCGCGGCGTTGGCGGCCGATCCGAAGATGGCGGAGCCGTTGCGCCGCTGGCTCGCCGTCGCCGCCGCTCCGGGTGATGCCGCTCCCGACGCCACGGCCGGATCGCCGGCTGGCGCCGCGGCCGCTGCCGGTCCATCTGGCGAGCGCGATGCTGCTGTGGCTGAGCTCGCGCGCCGCGTTGACGAGCTGGCCCACCGCGTCAGCGCCCTCGAAGACGCCAGGGAGCCGGCCGGACGAGCGCCTCGCGGCACTCGCCGGCGACGTCGCGCGGCGCGGCCCTGACCGGGTCGCCGCCGCGCTCGACCGCGAGCTGCGGCACCGCGCGGCCGCGTTTCTCGACGGCATCGACGCCTATCGCCGCCATCCCTACCGCCGCGCCGCGCCACGCGTGCCGGTACGCTGGCGGCGCGGCGCGACACGGCTGCTCGACTACGGCAGCGGCCAGGCCGCACCCGCCGTCCTGGTCGTGCCGTCGCTGATCAACCGCTACACGATCCTCGATCTCTTGCGCGAGCGCAGCTTTGTCCGTCATCTCGCGGCGGCGGGGCTGCGCCCCTTGGTGCTCGACTGGGGCGAGCCCGGCGTCGCCGAGCGCAATTTCACGCTCGGCGATTATATCGCCGGGCCGCTCGAAGAGGCGGCCGGCGCTGCGGTTTCCCTCGCCGGCGGACCGGTCGCCATCTGCGGCTACTGCATGGGCGGCCTCCTCGCCCTCGCCCTGGCGCTGCGCCGGCCGACCGATACGGCGTCCCTTCTATTGCTCGCGACGCCGTGGGATTTCCATGCCGAGCGTCGCGAGCAGGCCCAGCTCCTCGCCGCGCTGGTCGAGTTGCTGCCGTTGTTCGGCGACGACAGGGAGCCGCTGCCGGTCGCGGTGATCCAGGGTCTCTTCGCGGCCCTCGACCCGTTTCTGGCGGAGCGCAAGTTCGTCCGCTTCGCCGCGCTCGACCCGGCGGGCGCCGCGGCGAAAAGCTTCGTCGCGCTGGAAGACTGGATCAACGACGGGGTGCCGCTGGCAAACCGGGTCGCGCTCGAATGCGCGCGGTCCTGGTACCGCGACAACGACCCGGTGCGCGGCACTTGGCGCGTCGCCGGCCGGCCGGTCCTGCCGCAAGCGGTGAGCGCGCCGACGCTC
>DASYUS010000382.1:0-2484 GCA_036000945.1 Allostellaceae bacterium | reverse complement strand
GTGGCGGCGCGGCTCGCCGCCGAGCAGCAGGCCCTCGACCAGACGCTCGCCGCGCCGGGTGCGTTGAACGGCCACGGGGCAGCGCTCGCTGACGCAATGAAGCGCCGCGCCGAACTGGCGCGACTGATTGCCGAGGCGGAGGCCGAATGGCTTGCCGCAGAGACGGCAATCGAGGAGGCAGTACGGGGCGATGCCGGGCGATGACGGCAAATTACGCGCCGACACCGACGCGGCCAATGGCCGCGGCGCGTCTGTCGGGGCGCTGTTTGACAGTGGCGGCGCTGCCAGTTTATCCAATATTAACGATGCGATGGTTTCTTGAGGCGGCCGCATGAGCCGAAGCTCCGAGCTGTTCGTCGCCCATAACGAGTAGGCCGCGCCATGGCTGAGACACCCGCAATCAGCGACCGCAACCTCGAGGCGACGACCAACATTTCGCTGAAGCGCGAGCCGGCCTGCTTTGCCTTCCTGTCGGCGCACTCGATCGCGCCGCCGATGCCGATCGATTCGATCAATCTCGACCTTGCCTCGGCCGATTATTTCCAGGGCCGCGCCTCGCTGTGGACGACGCTGGAGATGCGCTCGTCGGTCAACAACGACCGGCCGACCGCAATCCTCGGCTTTGACGAGAGCTTTTTGCGCCCGTTCGCCCGCGCCCTTGTCGAGGCGTCGACGACGCGGGCCGCCTATCGGATGACGATCCTCGGCGACGCGCAGGACAACGAGCGCTGCCGCGTCGTCGAATATGTGACCGGCCCCGGCAAGCCGCTCAAGGAACTGGTCCTGCAACCCTTCGACAACGTCGTGCTGATCACCGCGACGACCCCGAACGACACCGACGAAACGCTGTTCCAGCTGCCGCGGACCGACAGCTTTCTGCGCGCCTTCGCCAAGATGTCCTATGCCGCCGACCAGGCGCTGCACGATCTCCTCGGCGAAATGGAGCGCGTTGCCCGACGGCATCAAGCCAAGCCGGCCGAATCACCTGAATAGGTCGTTGCAAGCCCGGCCGGCTTGACCTTGTCGCCGCCGGCCACCAAAAAAACCGCTGACGAGATCAAGGGTGGGAGCGAGAGATGCGTTTTCTCGTGCTCGGGGCTGGCGCGGTCGGCGGGTATTTCGGCGGGCGGCTCGCCGAGGCCGGACGCGACGTAACCTTTTTGGTGCGGGGCGGGCGCGCCGCTTCGCTCGCTGAGCATGGCCTCAAGGTCCAGAGCGCGCTCGGCGATTTCCAGATAGCGGTCAAGACCGTGACGGCCGACCGGGTCGGCGGGCCCTATGACGTCGTGCTGTTGACCGCGAAGCATTACGACCTCGACACCGCGATCGCCGCGATCGCGCCGGCCATCGGGCCTGAGAGCGCGGTGCTGCCGCTGCTCAACGGGCTCGTCCACCTCGACCGGCTCGACGCGGCGTTCGGGCGCGAGCGGGTGCTCGGCGGGGTTGCCTATGTCGGCGCCGTGCTGTTGCCCGACGGCACGGTCCGCCACGTCAACCGCCTGTCGGGCATTGCTCACGGCGAACGCAGCGGCGGCGTCAGCGACCGCACCCGAGCGATCGAGAGGGAATTCGCCGGCACGCCGGTCAGCGCCCCGGCGAACGACAACATCGCGCTCGAAATGTGGGAGAAGTTCGTCTTCATCGGCGCTATGGCCGGCATGAACTGCCTGATGCGCGGCACCATCGGCGAGATTGCCGCAACGCGGGACGGCAAGGCGCTGATGCTGGCGATGCTCACCGAGGCCCGCGCCGTGGCACGCGCCGCCGGCTTTGCGCCACGGCCGGAGCCGAGCGAGCGGCTCGACGCGATGCTGACCGAGCCCGGCAGCGTCAACAGCGCCTCGATGCGCCAGGACCTCGAAGCCGGGCGGCGCACCGAAGCCGATGCGATCGTCGGCGACATGCTGCGCCGCGCCCACGCCTTCGGCATCGCGACGCCGCTGCTGCGCGCCGCCTACTGCCACTTGCAGGTGCACGAAAACCGCCTCGCCGCCCGCCGGTGATTGGCGCGGCCGGCGCCATCTCTTAAGCGCTTGATTGGGGACGATTCGCGCTTTACCCCCAAAAGGTGTTTAGTTATAATACTAAGGTGTTAGAAACATAATCCGGCGTTGCGCGAAGCATGTTGCTGTCGCGCCGGGCGGCTCTCTCGCCGCGAGCCCGAGCCCGGTGCTTCCCATGCGATTGGGGGAAGCATGACGGGCACCGTCTACACGGGCGCTTACTACAACGGCATCGTCCTCAGCAACGCCACGTTGCAGAACCCGGCGACAATCGCCGCGTCCGGCTATATCGGCAACACCGGCACCAGCCACAACGGTGATGCGATCTTCGGTGCGGTCGGCACCGCCTGGACCGTCGTCAACGAGGGAACGATCGTCTCCAATGGGACGATCGGGCTCAGCTACGGCGTCGACCTCCGATCGGGCGGCGCCGTCGTCAACGAGGCGACCGGATCGATCACCGGTCAAGCCGGCGGCATCC
>DASYUS010000381.1:0-4424 GCA_036000945.1 Allostellaceae bacterium | reverse complement strand
GCCGCGCGCGACATTGACGAGGATCGCATCGTCCTTCATCAGCGACAATTCGCGGGCACCGATCATCGCCAGGGTCTCGGTCGTCAGCGCGGCGCAGACGACGAACACGTCGGCGGCGCGCAGCATGTCGTCGAGCCGCTCGGGCGTGGCGATCCAATCGGTCGGCTCGTCGCTTGCGCCGCGCCGGTTGATCGCGTGGATCTTCATGCCGAAGGTACGCAAGAGGCGCGCCGTCGCGACCCCGACATTGCCGAACCCGAGGATGCCGCAGACGCCGCCGCGCAGCATCTTGTTGGCGCTGCGCTGGTTGAATTCGCCGTGTTTCAGCTTGTCATGCTCGATGAAGAGGCGCTTGGCGGCGGCGAGCGCCAGCGCGACGATGTGCTCCGACATCGGCTCGGTGCCGCCGCCCTTGTTGGCGGCGACCGGCAATTCCGGCGGCAGGAAGCGGGTCGGCACCCAGTCGATCCCGGCGGCGGTAAACTGCAACAGGCGCGCTTTGCCGATCAGCGGGATTTCCTCGGGCCGCAGCTCCTTCGACGTGTCGTGCGCCAATAACGCCGCGGCGCGGCTGAGCGCGCCGGCGCGCTCTTCCGCCGGCAGATCGGCGAGATAGATCGCTTCGGCCGCACCGCCGAGCTCCTCGGCGACGATCGCGCGGCTGCGCTCAGTCAGCGGGTAAGTGACGACGAGCGGCCCCGCGCTCATGCCATAACCTCCTTCTCCCTCGACGGGCACCTGCCAAAATAGAGCAAATTTCTGCTAGGTGCGTTTTGCCCGTTCCGTGATGCTGGCGCCGTTTGGTCTCGGGAATCGAAGATGGATCGCACGCCCGCTCCACTGTCGCTTGCCGCCGCCCGCGCCCTGAAGCCACCCGCGGGATCGCGCTCGGTCGAAGTCTTTCGCGACGTCGATGTCGAGATCAAGTTCGCGGCGCACCCGACGCCCGGACCACAGGTGCCGCATACCCGCGATGAATTCTACATTGTCGCCTCGGGAACGGCGCGCTATCGCTGGACGGCGGCGAAACGATGATCGGGCCGGGCGACCTGATGTTCGCGGCGGCACATACGCCGCACGGCTACGATCAATTCTCCGATGATTTCTCGGTCTGGGTCGTGTTCTACGGCCGCGAGAAATAGACCCCCCACTATTCGGCCGGTTCAGTGGCCGGCTGGGTTGAATGTCGACGGCGCTTGGCCAACGCGCGGCGGTCGCCGACCAGCGCCACGACGGCGACGGCGATCATCAGGATGACACTGATGTGAAACACCCATTGCGGTGCGCCATGGTCCATCGCAAAGCCGAACATCAGCGGCCCGACCATGCCGCCGATGCCGAACCCCGAGGTGACGATGCCGAAGGTTCGGCCCATCGCGCCCACCGGCGCGGCGGCGCGCACCATCATGTCGCGCGACGGCATGATCATGCCGCTGAGCAACCCCGCGGCGCTCATCGCCACGATGAGCAGCACGGCATCGAGCCCCATTGTGCCGATCGCCAAGACGATGCCGGCGTTGACCGCATAACCGAGCGCCGCCACCTCGGCATGGCGCCGGGTCAGATCGGCGATGAAGCCGCCGGCTAGCACGCCCAACGCCTGCGCGCTCAGATAAGCGGTCAGGGCCAGATTGGCGACCGACAGCGAGGTGCCGAAGGCGCTGGTCAGCGCCACCACCGAGAAATTGCTGATGCCGCTGCCCGAAAGGCTCATCAACGCGAAGAAGCCGGTCAGGCCGATGATCGTCGGGGTCAGTATCGCGGTCATCCCGCGACCATGGTCCGCGGCGGACCGCGCCGGATGCACCGAGTTTGACGGTGCGATGACATTGTCGACGCCGCGGGCGATCAACAGCGGCACCGCCACGACCAGCGCGATGATGCCGGCCGCCATCAGCGCGAAATTCAACCCCATGACGGCAGCGAGGGCGACCATCGTGATCGGCTCGACGGCGTTGCCGAGAAATCCGGCGAACGTGTGGATCGAAAAGGCTTTGCCGAGGCGATCCGGCGCAATCTTTGCCGTCAGCAGCGCGTAATCGGCCGGGTGAAAGACAGCGTTGGCAAGACCGACGAACACCATCGCCAGCAACAGTGAGGAATAGGACGGAGCCAAGCCGAACCCGAGATAGGCGAGCCCGGCGATCAACAGCCCGGCCACGAGCATGCGGCGCGAACCGAGCCGGTCGACCAGATAGCCGACCGGCAATTGCGCCGTGACGCCGACAATACTCTGGACGGTCAGCGCCAGGCCGAGCTCCATGAACCCGATGCCGAGCGTTGCGGCCAGCAGCGGGAACAAGGGCGGCAGGACGAGGTGCTGGAAATGATTGACGAAATGCGCCGACGACACCAGCGCGATCGCCTGGTATTCGCCCGACTTGCTCCGCCCGCCGCCGGCCCCTGTGAGCGCTTCCGTCGCCATTCCCCGGATTGCCTCTTTTCGCGCCAAAGCGTGCAACATGGCGCCTCGGCATCCGACCGGCAAGCGCCGGTTGGGCAGGGCTGCCCTCAATCCAGCACAACCACGGCGTTCCGGTGTCAGGACGAATCCAGGGGCAGAGACACATTTCGCTCCCTGGATGCCCGCTTGCGCCGGCATGACGATCGCGACACGATCGCGGCACCCCGGATTACGGTGAGGGCGAGGGACGATGAGCGTTCAGGCGATCGGACAGAAGGTGCGCCGGGAAGAGGATCTGCGCCTCTTGACCGGCAGGGGCCGCTATGTCGACGACGTGCCGGCGCCGGGCGCGGCGCGCGGCTATGTCCTGCGCTCTCCCTATGCGCATGCCCGGACCGTCGCGCTCGACGCGCGGCGGGCGGCCAAATCGCCGGGGGTGCTTGCGGTGCTGACGGGCGCCGATCTGCGGCGGCGCGGCCTCGGCACGCTGCGCCCCGGCGTGCCGCGCCGCAAGCGCGACGGTTCGCCCGCTTTCGTCTGCCCGCAGCCGCTCCTGGCTCAGGACCGGGTGCGCTATGTCGGCGACCCGGTGGCGTTCGTCGTCGCCGACACGTTGAGCCAGGCGAAGGACGCCGCCGAGTTGATCGACGTCGAGTACGAGCCGCTGCCGGCGGTCATCTCGGCCGAGGCGGCGCTCGCTGCCGACGCGCCTTCGGTGTGGGACGGCAACCCGGGCAACGAGGCCTTCACCCACGAGGCCGGCAACAAGGCGGCGGTCGATGCCGCCTTCACCCGCGCCGCGCATATCGTCCGCGACCGGATCGTCGTCAACCGCGTCACCGCCAACAGCATGGAGCCGCGCGGCTGTCTTGCCGCATACGACCCGGCCGAGGACCGCTACACGATCCGCTGCACGGTGCAGTCGGTGCACCAGACCCGGGCCGCGCTCGCCGGGCAGATCTTTCGGGTGCCGCACCACCAGATCCGTGTCGTCTGCGACACGATGGGCGGCGGGTTCGGGATGAAGGGCGGCTGCTACCCCGAATACGCGCTGGCGTTGTGGGCGTCCGAGGTCATCGGCCGCCCGGTGCGCTGGACGGCCGAGCGCAGCGAGGGCATCCAGAGCGACGAGCAGGCGCGCGGCAGCACCGTCGATGCCGAGCTGGCGCTCGACGAGGCGGGGAAATTCCTCGCGCTGCGGACGCGCTGGCGGTCGGCGATCGGCGCCTATTATTCGACCGACCGGCCGACGATCCCGTTGACGATCGGCATGGCGTGCCTCGTCAACACCTACATCTTTGCCGCGGTCCACGCCGAGGTGACGGCCGTCCTCACCAACACGATGACGACCGCGCCCTATCGCGGCGGCAGCCGGCCCGAGCCGATCTACGTCACCGAGACGATCATCGACAAGGCGGCGCGCGAACTCGCCATCGATCCGGCCGAGCTGCGCCGCCGCAACACGATCCCGGCAAGCGCTATGCCCTACGCCACGCCGATGCGGCAGACCTACGACAGCGGCGATTTCACCAAGAACCTCGGCGATGCGTTGGCGCTCATCGGCTATGACGGGGTTGCCGCCCGCCGGGCCGCGGCGCGCCGACGCGGCAAGCTCCTCGGCATCGGCGTCGCGACGACGGTGGCGGCGACCGGCGGGCGCGATTATGAGCACGCCGAGATCCGCTTCGACCCGGCGGGCGGGGTGGTCTTGCTGACCGGCAGCATGGACCACGGCCAGGGCCATGCGACGACGTTCAAGCAGGTGCTGTCGCAGAAGCTCGGCATCGATGCCGAAAAGATCCGCTACCGCTATGGCGACAGCGACCTGGTAACGATGGGGATCGGCACCTTCGGCTCGCGCTCGGCCCAGCTCGCCGGCTCGGCGATCGTCATCGCCGCCGACCGGCTGATCGACAAGGGCAGCCGCATCGCCGCGCATATGATGGAGGCGGCGGCAACCGACATCGCCTTCGAACGCGGCCGCTTCACGATCGCCGGCCCCGACCGCTCGGTCGGCATC
>DASYUS010000380.1:0-5346 GCA_036000945.1 Allostellaceae bacterium | reverse complement strand
AAAGGCTCATCGCCGCGAAGGTGCCGGCGGTGATGAAGAACACGCGCGCGATGCTGGCCCCGGTAAAGACCAGGAAAATCGACGCCAGCGACAGCCCCATCACCCCGGAGAACAGCCAGAACAGCGCCTGCGCCGTGCTCGCTTGCATGCGCTGGATGCCGAAGCTCAGCACCAGCACGAAGCCGAGGGGCGCCAGCATGATCAGGTAGATCAACGGCGTACGCGCGACCTCCGCGTACATTCCGGATTGGGCGAAGACATAGGCGACGATCCCGGTCAGCGCGAGGCCCGACGCCATGTAATTGTAGATGCGAAGCATGTAGTCCCGCAGGCCGACATCGATGTCGACCTGGGCACCGATAGCCGGCCGCACCGTCCAGCGAGGCTGCGAACCCAAGGCCATAGAAACCCTCCAAAGAGAGCGCGAGGATGATTCCTCGCGAGTGGATATTGGCAGATGCCGCGAGCTTTTCAATAACGCCGGAGGCGCCCGGCGACGTCATTTCGGTTACCGCAGAGCACCCGGTCTTATTCGTCGCGCAGATAACGCGCCGGTGCTGCGCCAAGCGCGCGCCAGGTGCCGGCAAAGCCGAGCAGCAGCGCGAGGCAAAGGGCGATCGTTGCGGTCGTCAAGAGCGGGGCGGGCAGGAATACCCATTCGCTCTTCATCGGGCCGGTAACGAGGGCATAAGCGGCGAGCGTGCCGAGCCCCGCGGCGACCAGCGCGGTCAGGAGGCCGATCAGCGCATGCTCGATGAGAAACGCCATAGCGATCCCGCCGCGCGTCGCGCCCAGCACCTTGAGCACTACCGCATCGTAGACGCGCCGGCGATGGCCAGCCGCGACCGCGCCGCCAAGCACCAGGATGCCGGCGGCGAGGGTAGCGAGCGCGACGACGCGGATGGCACTGCCGACCGTCGCGATCACCCCCGCCACCGTGGCCAACGCCTCGCGCACCGGGATCGCCGATACGTTCGGAAAACGCTCGGTCACCCGGCGGACCAGCGGCTCCGCCGCCGCCGGCGCGACATGAACGGCGGCGAGATGGGTTTGTGGCGCGGCTTCGAGCGTCCCCGGCGCGAAGACCATCACGAAGTTGATGCCGAGCCGCGTCCAGTCGATCTGGCGCAGGCTGGCAATCCGCGCGGTGATATCGCGGCCGAACAGGTTGACCGTAATCGTGTCGCCGAGCCCGAGCCCCATGCCAGACGCCAGCTCGGCGTCGAACGAGACGAGCGGCGGCCCGCGATAGTCGGCCGGCCACCACTCTCCGGCGACGAGGCGCGAGCCCTTGGGCGGGCTCGCCGCATAGGTCAGCCCGCGATCGCTGCGCAACGCCCACTGGGCCGACGCGGCGACCTGCGCCTCCTCGACCGGTGTGCCGTTGAGTCGGGTGATGCGGCCGCGCAGCATCGGCACCTCGTCGAAGCTCGCGCCCGGCGTTGCCCGCACGATCGCCGCGAACCCGGCGAGCTGGTCCGGCTGGATATCGATGAAGAAATCGGCCGGGGCATTCTCGGCAACGCGGCCCTCGATCTCGGCCGCCAGATTGCCTTCAACCAGGGCGACCGCGATCATCACGCTGAGGGCGATGCCGAGGGAGAGCATGACCCGCGTCGTCGGCGCTCCCGGCCGGTGCAGGTTGGCCACCGCCAGACGCAGCAGCGGCCAGGCTGGGCGGGGCGCTGCGCGCGCCGCGGCGACCACCAGCGCCCCGGCGAGCCGGAACAGTGCGAAAGCGGCACTCGCGCCGGCGACGTACCACAATGCGATCCTGCGGTCGGGCGCGGTCAGCACGACGAGCCCCGCGAGCGCAAGCGCCGCCGCCGCGCTCGCCGCTGCAGCCAGCGGCGCGAGGTGGCGCGGAGCGGGTGCGATGCGATCGCGAAACAGGGCGCCGGGCATCACCCGGCCGATCGCGGCGAGCGGCCACAGCGCGAAGATCAGTGTCGTCAACAGCCCGCACAGCGTGGCCAACCCCAGCGGCGTGGGGTAGATGGCGAGATGCAGCGGCACCGGCAGCAACCCGTTCACCAGCGGCGCCGCCAGCACCGGCACGCCGCCGCCGAGCACGAGGCCGCCAGCGATGCCGACAAGCGCCAGCACCAGGATCTGGAAAAAGTACGCGGCAAAGACGAGGCGGGTCGACGCCCCGAGGCATTTCAGCGTGGCGATCGCCGGCGTCTTGCTCGCGACATAGCCGGCAACCGCGTTGGCGATGCCGACCCCGCCGACCAGGAGCGCGGTGAGCCCGGCAAGGCTGAGAAAAAACCCGACCCGGTCGATAAAACGCTGCAGCGCGGGCGACGCATCGACGCCGCTGCGCAGCTGCCAGCCAGCCTCGGGGAACCGGGCGCGTGCCGTGCCGATCCATGCCGCCGTCTCGCTCCCGGGATGAAGCCGCAGCCGGTAATCGTAGGTGACGAGCGCGCCCGGCCGGACCAGCCGCGTCGCGTCGAGCGCGGCGCGCGCGATGATCACCCGCGGACCGAAAGCGAGACCGGCAAACGCCGCATCGGGCTGGCTCTCGATCGTCGCCGACAGCCGCAGCTCCGCCTCGCCGATCCGGAACCTGTCGCCGCGCTTGAGGCCGAGCCGGCTGGCGACCGCCGCCTCGGCAACCGCACCGTAGACGCCGTCGTCGGGCGCCAGCGCGGTGGCGAGCTTCCCGGCCGGTGCGAGCCCGACCGCGCCGTAGAGCGGGTAGGCGTCGTCGACCGCCTGAAGCTCGATGAGGCTGCGCCGCTCGCCATCGAACGAGCGCGCCATGGCGCGCAGCCTCGCGCTCTCCGACAAGGTGCCGCTCGTCGCCAGGAACTGCCGCTCGGCGTCGCTTGCCGGCCGGTAGACCAGGCGTGCTCTGACATCGCCGCCCAGGAGGGTGCGCGCATCGGCGCGGATTCCGCCCTCGACGGCAGCACGCAGCGAGCCGATCGCCGCGATGGCGCCGACCCCGAGCACGAGGCACGCGAGAAAAATGCGAAAGCCGCGGACGCCGCCGCGCAGCTCGCGGCGGGCGAGGCGCAGAGCATAACCGAGTTGGGACCGCGGGCGTCTGTGGACAAACCGCCCGAGTGCTGAAAGCGAGTGCGGCATGATGAAATTTGCGTCCTTCGAGACGCGCCCTCCGGGCGCTCCTCAGGATGACGATAAGTCTATGTGGCCTTACGAAAGAACGTCATCCTGAGGAGCCCGCGCAGCGGGCGTCTCGAAGGACGCACGGCCCGGCGGGGTCCGCTCGTCGGCGACGATACGGCCGTCGGCGAGGTCGAGTCGGCGTCCGCAGCGCTCGGCGAGGCTCGCATCATGGGTGATCAGGAGGAGGGCCGAGCCGAGCCGGGCATGCTCCTCGAACAGGCAGTCGATGACGGCGCGGCCGGTCGCGCCGTCGAGGTTGCCGGTCGGCTCGTCGGCGAGCAGCAGCGCCGGGCCGGCGACGAAGGCCCGCGCGATCGCCACCCGCTGCTGCTCGCCGCCGGACAGCTGCCCCGGATAATGGCCGAGACGATGGCCGAGCCCGACCCGCGCGAGCGCGGCCTCGGCCGCCGCCATCGCGTCGCGCCGTCCGGCCAGCTCCAGCGGGATCGCCACGTTCTCCCGCGCAGTCATCGTCGGCAGCAGATGAAACGACTGGAACACCACCCCGATATGGTGGCGCCGCAGCCGCGCCAAGGCATTTTCGTCGAGCGCGCCGAGGTCGTGTCCGGCGAGCCGCACCCGCCCGGCGCTCGGCCGTTCGAGCCCGGCGAGCACCATCATCAGGCTCGACTTGCCGGAGCCCGACGGGCCGACCAGCGCCACCGTCTCACCCCTGTCTATTGTCAGCGAGATGCCGCGCAGGATGTCGACCGGCCCGGCCGCGCTCGCCAGCGTCAGCGCCGCATCCTCGACGACGACCAACGGGTCGCCGGGCGGACTCGGGTGGTCATACCAGCGCCCGGGGCGAAATTCGGTGGGAGGCACGATATTAAACAACCTGTCAGGGTGAGGGGCGAAGCGACGAAGCGGTGCCGATCTGTCGAGAGCAGCCGGTGCGAGATTGCGTCGCTTCGCTCGCAATGACAATTGTAGGCGTGCCGCGCCGTTTTTGTTGATGGCCGCCGCGCAGCGGGTGGCAACGTTGATTTCGCGGAGCAGCAGGTGCGGGATGAAGTGTCATCGGAGATTTCGCAATCCGCTCGGGTCGTTTCGCGCCACCTCTCGCCTGTGCCGCTTGATGCTGCCCGCCCTAGCGCTGCTCGGCTCGGTGATGATCGGCGGCGGCGGCCAAGCGGGGCAGCAGGGGCCCAAGATCCTCGTCTTCGGCGACAGCCTCACCGCCGGGTTCGGGCTGCCGGCCGGCGCGGCCTTCCCGGCGCGTCTCGAAGCGCGCCTCAGCGCCGAGGGGACGCCCGCGGACGTGGTCAATGCCGGCGTGTCGGGCGACACCACGACCGCCGGCCTCGCGCGACTCGACTGGTCGCTGGCCGACAAGCCCGACATCGTGATCCTCGAACTGGGCGCCAACGACACGCTGCGCGGCATCGACCCCAAGATCGTCCGGGCGAACCTCGACACGATGATCAGAAAGATCCAGGCCAGCGGCGCCACGGTGCTGCTCGCCGGGATGCGCGCGCTTGCCAATTGGGGCGAGGGTTATCAGCATGAGTTCGAGCGCATCTATCCCGAGCTTGCGCGGGCCCATGGGGTGACGCTCTATCCGTTTTTTCTCGAAGGTGTGGCGATGGACCCCAAGCTCAATCAGCCGGACGGCCTTCACCCCAACGAGCGCGGCGTCGCCGTGCTGGTCGACCGCATCGCGCCCTATGTCGTCCGGCTGATCGGAGGCCGGTCATGAGCGGCCCGTTTGCCGCCGCTTTCGCCGCGGGCGACCCCGAGACGCTGGCGACGCGGCTGCTTGCCCAGCTGCCTACCGGGCAGGGGGCGAACCTCGGCATCCTCTACGTCAGCGAACCGGCGGCTGTGGCATTGCCGCTGCTCGTCCAGAAGCTGGCGGAAGGCAGCGGGATCGCCTCCTGGGTCGGCGGGGTCGGGCTCGGGGTCTGCGCGGCCCGGCAGGAGGTGCACGACAGCCCGGCTGCGGCGGTGATGACGGCGACCCTGCCGCCCGACGGTTTTCGCCTGTTCGGCGCGACCGACGATCCGGCCGCCGACCTGCCGCGCCAGCATTCGCGCTGGATCGAGACGGTGTCGCCGACCCTCGCCCTCGTCCACGGCGACCCGCGCTGCGCCGACCTGACCCGAGCCACCGTCGCGACGGCGGCGGCAAGTGGGGCGTTCCTGGTCGGCGGCCTGGTGTCGCATCGCTGCCCCGAGCCGCTTTTGGCCGGCGAGGTGACGGCGGGG
>DASYUS010000379.1:0-3228 GCA_036000945.1 Allostellaceae bacterium | reverse complement strand
CAATTTCTCGGAGCCCGGCACGACCTCGCTGATCGGCGAGCGTCCGCTGGCCGCGCGGGCGCATCGGGTCGCCAGCGGGTACAGCATCACCGGCCGCAAGATGTTCGCCTCGATGCTGGAGGCCGCCGATTACTGCATGGTGATGGCCTATCCCGATGACGCGACCGGCCCGCACGCCGGGATCCTGCTGCTGGTGCCGCGCGATGCCGCGGGACGTCAAGTCGAAGCCAACTGGGATACGCTCGGCATGCGGGCGACGCGCAGCGACTCGCTGATCCTCGACGAGTGCGTCGTCCCGGAAAGCGGCGTCGCCTTTCGCTCCGACGACATCCGGCCGTTCCGCCTAGCGCACCTCAACTGGTTCTGGGGCTCCTACACGGCGGTCTATCTCGGAGTGGCGCAGGCGGCCTATGACGAGGTGCGCCGGGTGATGACGGCGCGCCGGCCGGAGGGTTACGCCCAGCCGCTCGCCTCTCACCCGGATGTGCGACGCCACGTGGCCGTGATGAGCGCCGACCTCGACGCCGCGCGCCTCGTCACCTACCGCTCGGCCTGGCTCAGCGACACCGAGGGACCGACCGCCGAAACGACCGCGGCGCTCTACCGCGCGAAATACGTCGTCGGCGAGGCGGTGAGCCGGATCACCCGCACCGCGCTGACGCTCGGCGGCGCGCACGGGATCTTCAAGGGCTCGCGCCTCGAGCAGCTGTTCCGCGACGGGGCGATCGCGCCATTGCAGCCGCCATCGTCGGATTTCTGCCTCTACAACATGGGCCTGTACGAGCTTGGCCTCGATCCGGCCGACCTGCTGCCGCCGCTCAAGCCCAAACTCTGATATGGTTTTCGTCGATCAGCCGGCGAGAGGACCGATGCAAGCAACCCCCTTAACCGTAAACGGCAATGCCGTCAGCGTGACCGCCGACGGCGACACGCCGCTGCTCGACGTGCTGCGCAACCATCTGGGGCTCGTCGGTACGAGGTTCGGCTGCGGCCAGGAGCAATGCGGCTGCTGCATGGTGCTGGTCGACGGCAAGCCGGAGAAATCCTGCAGCAAGGCGCTGTCGACGGTGACCGGCAAGGCGGTCGTGACAATCGAGGGGCTCGGCACGCCCGAGCGTCCGCACCCGCTGCAACAGGCGTTTCTCGACGAGCAGGCCGGGCAATGCGGCTATTGCCTCTCCGGCATCCTCGTTTCCGCGAAGGCCTTGCTCGACAACAACCCGTCGCCGTCGCGCCGCGAGATCGCGCTGGCGCTCGACGACAACATCTGCCGCTGCGGCAGCCACCCGCGCATCTTCCGCGCCGTCGAGCGCGCCGCGCTAAAGATGCGGGAAGGAGGCGTCCGATGAGCGACTTGCCGTCTCGCCCCCTCCCTAACCCTCCCCCGCTTGCGGGGGAGGGAAGGGTGGGGGTATTGCCGCCGCTCCTCGAACAGAACCCGCGCCTCGACCGCTGGGTGTCTTTTCCCGAGGCGGGACGCGTGCGCGTCGCCACCGGCCGCGTCGAGATCGGCCAGGGGATCCTCACCGCGATGCACCAGATCGCCGCCGAGGAACTCGACGTATCGCTCGACCGCATCCGGCTGGAGACCGGCGACACCGCGCTGACTCCCAACGAGGGCTACACGGCCGGCAGCCAGTCGATCCAGTTCGGCGGGGTCGCGATGCGCCTCGCCTGCGCCGAGGTGCGCAGCCTCTTTCTCGACCACGCCGCCGCCGCGTTCGGCTACCCCCGCGCCGACCTTGCGGTGCGCGACGGCGCGATAACCCGCGGTGGCGAGGTCACCGGGCACGATTACTGGTCGCTCGCCGCTGCCGTCGATCTCGCCCGCCATGCGACCGCCGGCGCACCGATCAAAAGGGCGAGCGAGCACAGAGTCGTCGGCCAGAGCGCGCCGCGCGTCGATCTCGCCGCCAAGGTGTTCGGCGGGCCGGCTTTTGTCCACGACATGACGATGGACGGCATGGTGCATGCGCGGGTCGTCCGCCAGCCGCGCCGCGGCGCGACGATCGCCAGTGTCGATGAGGCGGCGATCCGCCGCGCCGCCAAGGGACAGATAGAAATCGTCCGCGACGGCAATTTCCTGGCGATCACCGGCGCTGACGAGACCGTGGTCGAGGCGGTCGCCGCGGTGGCGCCCGGCCATGTCGCCTGGGACGGGGTCGACCCGATTAACCCGCTCCAGGAGGAGGCGCGCTGGCTGTTGCAGCAGCCCTCGGACGATCGCCTCGTCGGCGCACCGCCGGCCGACCCGGCGCCCGGCGCCGTCCGTCGCGAGGCGAGCTATACGCGGATGCACATCGCCCACGCCTCGGTCGCGCCGTCCTGCGCGCTGGCGCGCTATCGCGACGGGCGGCTCGAGGTGTGGAGCCATACGCAGGGCGTCTACCCGCTGCGCGCCGCGCTCGCCCGCATGTTGAAGCTCGACCCGGCATCGATTGTCGTGCATCACGCCCAGGGGCCCGGCTGCTACGGCCATAACGGCGCCGACGACGCGGCGGCCGATGCGGCGGCGCTCGCCGTGCGGAAGCCGGGCGTGCCGGTCAGGGTGCGCTGGCGGCGCGAGGAGGAATTCGGCTTCGAGCCGGTCAGCCCGGCAATGGTGACGACGGTGCGCGCGATGCTCGACAGCGCTGGCCGCCCGGCCGACTGGACGACCGAGATCTGGAGCGGCCGGCATTCGAGCCGCCCGGGCGGCGGCGGCAACCTGCTCGCCGCCGAGGCGCTGCCCGACCCGCCGGGGGCGCCGCCCTTGACCGAATCGTCGAACGCGCCGGGCGCCGGCACGCGCAACGGCGAGCCGCTCTACGCCTTCCCCGCAAAGCGCATCGTCCACCACGTGATCGCCGAAACCCCGGTGCGGACTTCTTCCCTCCGCGGCCTCGGCGCAACGCTCAATGTCTTCGCCATCGAATCGTTTATCGACGAACTCGCCGACGAAGCGGGCGCCGACCCGCTCGCCTATCGCCTCTCGCTCTTGACCGATCCGCGTGCCCGCGCCGTCGTCGAAAAGGCCGCCGCGATGGCAAAGTGGGAAACCCTCTCCCCCAGTGGGGGAGAGGGCAGGGTGAGGGGGAATCCCGCCTCCGCTGCGACCGGCCGCGGCCTCGCCTTCGCCCGCTACAAAAACATCGCCGCCTATTGCGCCATCGTCGCCGATGTCGAGGTCGAGGAAGAGGTTCGCGTCAGCCGAATCTGGTGCGCCGCCGATGCCGGCCTCGTCGTCAA
>DASYUS010000378.1:0-6864 GCA_036000945.1 Allostellaceae bacterium | reverse complement strand
CTTTCCCGTCCAGCCGCGCGAAACCTTCATCGGCTTTCCCGTCCAGCCGCGCGAAACCTTCATCGGCTTTCCCGTCCAGCCGCGCGAAACTTTCATCAACTTTCTCGTCCAGCCGCGCGAACGCTTCATCAACTTTCTCGTCCATCTCCCCAAACTTCTCATCTATTTGCGCCAATCGGTTGTCGATGCGCAGCTCGAATGTCGCGAGTTTAGCGGCGACCTCGACGATGAGGTTGGTGCGCCAGCTGGCGGCATCGCGGCGATCGACATCCACCGCGAACTTGAACTCGCGCAACTCGGTCTGGATCGCGTCGAGACGCCGACCGATCAACTCCAAACTGATCTCAGCCATCGGATCACTGTTCTCCTTTGTCGCCGCGCCGGCGAGCAGGGGCTTCAGCCGAAGGGACCCTGGAAGGTCTGGTCGACGTAGCTGTCGCTGAGCGGCTCCAAGGCGGCGGGCCAGTCGCGCGTCACCCGGCGGCGTTCGGCCGGGGTGCGGACGCGGCCGTCCCAGCCGATTTGCTCCATGTAGTAGTAGAGCTGGATGCAGTGGCCGTCCGGGTCGAGCGCGAAGGCGGCGTAGTCGATGCCGGGATAGAGCTCGGGCGGGATGTCGACAAAGGTGCAGCCCGCGGCTTTGAGGAAATCGACGGCGGCGCGCAGCTGCGCGTAATTCGCCACCTCGACGCCGAACGCCATGCAGGTCGTGTGCGCGCTTAAGCCCAGGACGCCGCGCAGCTCCTTCGGGTAGAGCGCGAGGCTGTGGTGCTCGGCACCGCAGCGCAGGAAGACCGAACGGGCGCCGCGGTAGTGGCTTTCCTCGCTTTTGGTAAAGCCGACGCGGTCGGTATAGAACGCTTCGGCCCGCCCGACATCCTCGACGAAGAGGCCGACCGGGCCGATCTTGGTGATCTTGAACGGGCGCGGCAGCAGGACGCCGTCGACATCGTACGTGGCGCCGCCGTTGGGGGCCGCCGGCCGGTGGCCGGCGAAGATGTCGATGCCCTTCTGCTGCGCCTCGGCGACTTCGGCCGCTTCCGACATCTGCGGCAATTCGGGCTTGTCCTGGAAGCCGCGGTAATAGAGCGCGCGCGGCTTCGAGTTCTGGTTCCAGCCGACCTGCTCGATGCCGTAATAGAACTCGTTGGTGTGGCCGTCCGGGTCGTAGACGTAGACGTGCCAGTTCGAGCCCGGCATGTCGCGGCCGACGCGCTGGACGCGCACCTGCTGTTCCGTGAAATAGCTGTGAGCGTCGGCGATCTCCCGGAGGCTGCCGCATTGCCAGGTGATCTGGTTGATCGTCACTTCGGGGGCGAATTTGCGGTCGGCGCGCTGGTCCATCACCGGCTTCGAGAACAGCACCATCGCGTGGTGGTCGGTGCCGTAGCGCATGAAATAGCCGTGCGTGTCGCCCAGACTCGCATCCTTCGGGAACCACGGTGCGCGCGAAAAATCGGCCTTGTCGGATACGGTGAAGCCGAGGAGATCGCCATAGAAGTGCCGGGCCTCTTCGAGCCGGGTGATGTTGAAGCCGAAGTGCCCGAGTCGGCGGACCTTGAACGGCCGCTCCAACAGGATCCCGCCGACATTGTAGCGCTGACCGTTTGCAGACATGGATGCGTCCTCTCTCTGCCTTATTCCGCTGCCATTTGTTGCCGCGGCCGAGCGAGCGCAGCCTTGACGCTGCGATGGAAATGCTGCAGCGCCGGCTCGTTGCGGCCGAAGACGATCGACTCCTGCGCGCCCGACAGAAAGCCGCGCTGCATCCCCTCGCAGGTCGGGAAATCCTCCGCCTCGACCGTCGCCATCAACAGGTTGAAGTTGTTGTCCCAGTGGCGCCTGGCGCTGTCGCTGGCGACCGGCTCCGGGATGTAGAGCGAGACGTACATCGCGCAGCGGTCGGGGCGGTCGCCGGGGAACATGTGCCAGGTCTCCACATGATCGCGCTGAAACAGGAAGATCGTGTTGGGGAAGAGCACGTAGATCATCACGGTGTGGTCGAAGACGTTCCACGCCTCCTCGGGCTGGCCGCGCAACTCGTCGATCGTCCGCCGCGCCCCGATCATCCGGTGGTTTGCGCCGAAGGCGTCGAACGTGGCGCGGTTGGTGTGGAACAGGGGGCTCACCGTGTCGGGGTGCAGAGAGCTGAGGTGATAGGTCTCGCAGAACGTGTCGACGGCGAGCTTCCAGTTCATCTCGCGGCGCAGCACCCGGGTCTCGTAATGGTGATAGGTTTCGAGCCCGTAGGCGGCGAGGTCGTCGGCCGCACCGGCGAGCAGATGATCGATATCGAGCCGCAGACCGGGGCGCGGGCCGACCCAGATCATCCCGTATTTCTCGACGACCGGCAGCGCGACAAGGCCGTGCGTCGCCCGCTCGGCGCCGGCGAAAGACGGCTCGTCGGGCCGCGCCACGAGGCTGCCGTCGAGACCGTAGGTCCAGCCGTGATAAGGACAGGGGAAATCACGCGCGCCGGCGCCGCAGCCGTCGACCACCCGCGCGCCGCGATGGCGGCAGGCGTTGAGGAAGGCGCCGAGAGAGCCGTCGGCACGGCGCACCATGAGGATCGGCACGCCCGCCCAATCATGCGTCAGCCAGTCGCCCGGGCGGGGCATCAGGGCGCTGAGGCCGATGTTGATCGGGAGGTTGCGGAAGAACAGCTCCTGCTCCTGCGCGGCCTGCTCGGGAGAGGTGTAGTCGCTGACCGGGTTGCGGTAGATCGCGTCAGCCAGCGCCGTCGTGCGCTGGTCGAGATGGGCGAGCAGCTTTTTCGCTTCCGCGATCTGCTCCTGGCGACGCATGACGGGTCTCCTCGGGTCGTGCCGCGACAATAGCATAACACCAAAACGTCAGCCCACGCCTCACGCCGTTTGCCTTTTGCCCGGCCGATCAATAGCGCAGCCGGTAGAAGGCGCCGCCGATCGCCTCATGCAACGCGAAGGAGGTGTCGCGCAGCGCGGCAAGGCTCGGCAGGTAATCGCCGACGCCGCCGGCGCGCAGCGTGGTGCGGGGCGCCGGCCACGGCAGCGCTGTCAGCCCGACCCGCCGGAACGCCCACAGCGCGCGCGGCAGATGCCAGGCGTGAGTCGCGACGACAACCGTGTTCAGCCTTTCCGGCAGCAGCAGCCGCGCGGTAAAAAGCGCGTTTTCCCAGGTCGTGCGCGAGCGATCTTCGGTCCAGGCAACCGGGACGGCTAAATCAGTTTCGAGTGCGGCTTTCATCAGCGCGGCCTCGCTCAAATGCGCACCGCGGACGATCCCGCCGCTGACCACCACCGGCATCTGCAGCCGACGATAGGCCGCAGCACCGAGCATCACCCGTTCGAGCGACAGCGCGCCGAGCCGGTCGGAAATGTCGCCGCCGTTGCCGACGCGAACGTCGCCGCCGAGCACGACGATCGCCTGGGCGGCCCCGAGGTCGACGCTTTGCGGCAGCCTGGCCTCGACCCACTGCAACAGAAACGACGACACCGCCGGCGTCGCCGCGGCATAGAGGCAAAGGCCGGAGAGGAGCGCGAGCGTCATGCCGATCCGCCGCCATACCAGCGCGATCAGCGCGCCGGCAAGGCCGAGGACGATGAAGATCGTCGGCGGCGCGAGAAAGCCGTAGGACACGAGGCCTTCCATGCTCCGATAGAAATCGCCCGCCCGGCAGCGCTGATCAAGCTCGGGAGTTGCGCCGCAATAGCGGCGCCCGACGCCGCTGGCGCATGCTCAGTCGATCTTGAAGAACGCGAACCCGTATTGCAGCCAGACCCGCTTGTGATGGCTCATAGTTTCGCCGACCACCAAGGTGTTCCCATGGCCCAGCAACACCGAGTCGCCGCCGTCGAGCCGGACAGCGTCGGTGACGCCGACATCGGCGAGGAGCTGCACCTTGGCGGTCTTGTCCTGGACGTAAAGGCCGACGATCAGCCCGGTCGGAGCCCTGTTGCCGGGTGCGGCGGCGTAAGCGGCGAGAGCATTCTTGACACCGTCCGGGTCCGGCCCCTGCGGGGCTTTCACGGGGGCAAGCCCCCACCAGAACCACATGTTCGAGGCATGGGGCAGCGGCGTCACCTTGCCCTTCAGGATCTCGGGGTCGTACAGCCCGCCCGACGCCTCGACCAGATTGACCGGCTCGCCTTGGCCGATCTTGTAGCTTTCGAAATTCGTTCCCGCGCCTCTGCCGAAAAACCCGGGCTGCATTGACTTGTCGTTGACTTTTTCGTCGATCGTGCCACCGCGCCTGGCGGTGTTGGGGATCCCGCCGTCCTTCCCGACGACGCTGCCGTACGGGCCAGCAATGAACCAATACATGTCGGCTTCGTCGTCGGCTTTCTCGCGTTCTCGCTTCTCCCAGCGCTCCAGAGCCGCCGCCCGCTGTTCCGGCGTTGCGCTGCTTCCGGCCCAGCTGAAGAGCCTCAGCGCCTGCTTTCCGAAGGTGATCCCGGCGCCGCTCAGCAGCTTCTGCGCCTCGGCGGCACCGTAGCTGGCCCCGCCCTTCACGTAGCCCGTCCACCCGGGGCCCTCGTGCTGCGAATGCTGGAGTGTGCCATCGGTAAACACCGACGCATTCAGCGCCTTGGCGCATTCGCGGTAATCCGCGGTTACATGCGGTTTCGTCCAGATCGCCAGCTTGTGGCGGTTGGGATCGACGACGACCCACTTGCAGTCGTTCGCCAGCTCCGGGTTTTCGCCGAACAGGACGCCGTTGCGCTTAAACTCGGCGTCGGTCAGGACGGCGGGAAGGAACTTCGACTTGTCGGCGAGGGTCGGACCCGGCATGTGCTGCGCTCCCGGTCGGACCGCGGCGGTGGATCGGGGATCGGACTCGCGACGCTTTCCCGCTCGCCCGTCGGCGGCCGCAACAGAACCCGCGCAGGTTAGCGCGTTCGCGTTGCCGGTTCCATGGCGAAGCCCCGGCAGCGGCCTGTCTCCGCCGCCGACAGGCGATCAGCCGCCACGCACGTATTTCCGGCAGACGAGGCGCAGGTGATCGCGGAAATGCGGGCGCAGGCGGCGCGTCCATTCGCTGTCGGCGGCGCTGTTCCAGGCCGGGGTGGCCTGCACGTCGGGCGAGACCAGATGATAGAGCGCGACATAGCGGCGGTTGGCGCTCGTCGCCCGGAAGCGGCGCGCGCACAAAACGCCGGGCACCGCCGCCAGCGCCGGAATGTGCTCGGTGTTGTACCATTCGTTGAACTCGTCCTCGGCCGCGGGGTCGACGTTCATCGCATTGAGCAGGAAACCTTCGGCACCGTCGGGCGGCAGCTTGTCGCCGGGCAGGATCTGGTCGCCCTCGAAGCGCATCAGCCGCTCGACCCGGCTCGTCACCCGCTTCGACCACGGCGACAAATTGGCCCCGCCGATCGCCTGATAGCCGGGGCTTTGGAGGACGCCGACGCTGTCGAGGTCATAGGTCGCGACCGAGACCTTGCGGTCCGCGGCGCCGATCCAGCGCTGGCAGAGGAGGAACCCGGGAACGCGCTGCCGTTCGGGCAGGTGCTCGGTATCGTACCAGTCGTGAAACTCGTCTTCGGCCGCATTGGCGATGTTCATCGCCGCGATCAGTATGCCCTTGGCCATGACCACTCCTCCTGTTGTCGAACGTGCTACGCCCCGCCATAGACCGGGATGACCGCGCCGCGCGTGACCTTGTTGTCGGGCGAAGCGAGAAAGGCGATCACTTCGGCGGCCGCGCTGGGCGCGACCCAGGTGGTGAAATCGGCATTTGGCATCGCGGCGCGGTTGGCCGCGGTGTCGAGCACCGAGGGCGCCACCGCGTTGACCCAGATCTCTTCGCCCGAGGTTTCCTGGGCAAGCGCCTGGGTCATCGCCGCGACCGCCGCTTTCGCGGTGGCATAGGCGACCATCCCCGAGCCGAGCCGCGGTTCGAGCCCCGGACGGGCCGCGACGTTGACGATGCGGCCGCCCTTGGCGCCGCCCGGACCCGGCTCGGCGCGGGCGCGGATCGCGCGGATCGCCGCCGCCGAGCACAGGAACGCCGACAAGGCGTTCATCTGGAACTGGTCGGCGAACGCCGCCGCCGAGGTCTCCGCCGCCGGCGACATCGCGAAGCCGCCGGCCAGGTGAATGGAGGCCCAGAGCGGCGGCAGGCTGCCGTAGAAGCGCCGCACCGCCGCCTCGTCGACGAGGTCGACCCCGGTCGTGATATGGACGCCGGGGTCGTTGCGGTGCGCATAGGCCGCAAGCTCGGCGGCGACCATGTTGGTCACATGGCAGACCGCGCCCGCGGCGCGCAGCGCGGCGACCACCGCGGTCCCCAGAGCGCCGGTTCCGCCTGTGACGACGACGTTGGAGCCGTGGTACGCGACCATGGCGTCACCTCCGCTGCTTGAAGCCGGCCCGGTGATAGCACGCTCGCGGTGTGCGCTCCATCAGCTGATCGCGCCCTCCGCGACGGCGATGTCGTCAGCCCGCGACGCTGCGACCCTCAGCACGATCTCGATGCCGCGGACGATATCGGCGAGCGCCATCGACGGCGCGCCGTCCTGCCGCGCCGCCTGGCCCGGCAGGTAGGGGACGTGGAGAAACCCGCCGCGCGGCCCCCGATGCCGCGTCGCCGCGAGGTGCATCAGACCGTAGAAAACATGGTTGCAGACAAAGGTGCCGGCGGTGTTGGAGACGATCGCCGGCACGCCGGCTTCGCGCAATGCCGCTGCCGCGGCCTTGATCGGCAAGGTGGCGAAATAGGCCGGCGGGCCGCCGGCGACGACCGGCCGGTCGATCGGCTGCCGGCCGCGATTGTCCGGGATGCGTGCGTCGTCGACGTTGATCGCCACCCGTTCAAGCGACAGCGCCGCGCGCCCGCCGGCGAGGCCGACGCACAGCACGATGTCGGGAAGCGTCGCCGTAATC
>DASYUS010000377.1:0-3181 GCA_036000945.1 Allostellaceae bacterium | reverse complement strand
GGCGCCGTCAACAATGTGCACCGGCACCGGGCCAGCCAGCGCCTTGCCATGCGCGGCCGGGATGATGCGGTCCTCGCGCCCCCAGATGATCTGCGTCGGCGTCGAAAGCGCATCGAGAGCCGGGCGCAAATCGACGCGCTGCCGATCGCCGACAAACCAGGCACCGGCGATCGTCTCAAGCGCCGCCACGACGCCATCGAGCCGCTTGTAGCGCAGCGTCTCTTCGATCATGACCCGGCTGATCAGCGCCGGGTCCGCGACCAGCATCGCCAGCGCCTCCTGCGCCTCGCGGCGGCGGCCGGCGCGGATGTAGGCCTGGATGAAGGTGCCGTTAATTTCCGAGCCGAGCCCCGCCGGCGCGATTAGCGTCAGGCTCGTGATCGCTTGCGGCCGGTCGGCTGCAACCGCGAGCGCAATCGCACCGCCCATCGAATGGCCGACAAGATGCACGCGCTCCACGCCGAGCGCTGTGATCGCATCCGCGACCGCGCCGGCAAAGCTCGCCCGATCGCCCGCGCCGACCTGCTTTTCGGCGCCGCCGTGCCCCGGCAGGTCGAGGGCGATGGCGCGGCGCGATCCGGCAAGTGCCGGCTGGGTGAACATCCAACTGTTGAGGTCGCCGCCAAAGCCGTGCACGAACAGGACCGGGACCGCATCACCGCTGCCGATATCGAGCACGCGCAGCCGCTTGCCGCGGGCGTCGATGTCGCGGGGCGCCACGGCCGCCTCCGCCGCGGCGTCTTCCACCGCTGGTTCGGGCGCGACAAAGCCGGCGACAAAGGCGTCGATCTCGCTGTCAGTGACGCTGTCGGGCGCCGCCACAGCCATGAGGCCGCCGATCGGCAGGTTCGCGTCGGCCGGCGCGACGATGCGGCGCAGCTTGCCCGCCTCGCTCGCCTCCATGACGTTGGTGATCTTGCTGGTCTCGATTTCGAGCAGCTCGTCGCCCGCCCGGTATTCGTCGCCTTCGCGCTTGAGCCAGCCGAGGACCCTGCCTTCGGTCATTGTCAGGCCCCATTTCGGCATCGTGATCGCGGTGATCTCAGCCATTGCCGGTTCTCGTTCTGACCTGGATCCCTGCGGAGGCAGGGATCCATGCGTGCCCAATGCCGAGTGGTTGAACAATGGGCCCCGGCCTGCGCCGGGGGCCTATTTGGCGTAGCCGTGCACCTCGCGGATCGCGGCGGCGATCTTGTCGGGGCTCGGGATGTAGAGCTTTTCCAGCGATGGGGTGAACGGCACCGGCGTGTGCGGCGCGGTGACGCGGCGGATCGGCGCCTTCAGCGCGGCGAAGGCGCGGTCGGCGACGAGAGCGGCGATGTCGGTGGCGATCGAGCAGCGCGGCGTCGCCTCGTCGACGATGACCAGGCGGCCGGTGCGTTCGACGCTCTCCAAGATCGTGTCCTCGTCGAGCGGCGAGGTGGTGCGCGGATCGATCAGCTCGACCTCGATCCCCTCCTTCGCCAGCGCATCGCAGGCCTCGCCGGCGTAATGCACCATGCGGGCCAGCGCGACGACGGTCACGTCGTCGCCGTCGCGCACGATGTTGGCTTCGCCGAAGGGGATCGTATAGGGCTCGTCCGGCACCTCGGCGCGCAAGTCGTACATCAATTTGTGCTCGCAGAAGATGACCGGGTCGTCGTCGCGGATCGCCTGGATGAGGAGGCCCTTGGCGTCGTAGGCGTTCGACGGCACGACGCATTTGAGGCCCGGCACCGCGGTGAAGATGCCGTAGGGGCTCTGAGAGTGCTGCGCGGCGGCGCTGCGGCCGGCGCCGATCATCGTGCGGATGACCAGCGGTGTCTTCGCCTTGCCGCCGAACATGTAGCGGAACTTGGCGGCCTGGTTGAAGATCTGGTCGAAACAGACGCCGAAAAAGTCGCTGAACATAAGTTCGGCGACCGGCCTGAGCCCGGTGACGGCGGCGCCGGCGGCGGCGCCCATGATCGCACTCTCGGTGATCGGCGTGTCGATGACGCGCGCCTCGCCGAACTCGCCGAAGAGCCCCTTGGTGACGCCGAGCACGCCGCCGTAGGCGTCGCGCTGGCCCTCGCTCGCCGCCCCGCCGGCGACATCCTCGCCGATCACGACAACGGTCGGGTCGCGGCGCATCTCCTGGCGCAGCGCCTCGTTCAGCGCCTGGCGGATCGATTTCTGCGGCATCGTGCGACTCCCACCTAGGCGGCTTTGGCGAACCCGGCCTGCACGTCGGCTTCGAAAGCGAGCAGTTTCCGCACGCTCGGCCGTTGTTTCATGCGCTCGAAATGCGCCAGGCAATGCGTGAACTGCGAGACGTCGAGGCCGAACTGCGTGCCGCGGCGGAAGCACCAGAAGAAATGGGCGTCGGGCGCCGTGAAGTGGTCGAAGAAGAACTCGCGGCCGGCCAGCAGCCCGTCGGCGATCCGATAGGTCTCGAACAACTGCTCCTGGGCGAGCCGGCGCACCGAATCCTGCGCGCCCGGCAGGTCGCAGCAGCGCTGGGGGGCGTGGATGCGGAACAGGAACGGATGGATCCCGGACGCGCACCACGCCATCAGCGAGATCGCCTTCAGCTCCTGCATCGGGTCCGCGGGCAGCAGTTTCGCGGCCGGGAAGTTGCGGGCGATCCACAGCTGGATCGCGACGTTCTCGGTCAGTTTCTCGCCGTCGATGACCAGCAGCGGCACCTTGTGCTTCGGATTGAGCGCCAGATATTCCGGCGCCATATGCTGTCCCTTGCCGAAATTGAGCGGGCGCACCTCGAACGGCGCCCCGGCCTCGGTCAGCGTGACGTAGGGGACGAGCGCGCAGGTAATCGGCGCGTAATAGAGGATCAACGACATCGGAAACCTCCCGGGCTTCGCTAATACGACACGTAAACGTCGGTCAGCAGCGCGCTTTCCGGCGGCACCGGCGCGTCGCGGGCAGTGGCGACGGCGCGGTCGATCAGGGCGGCGACCTCGCTGTCGACGGCGTCGAGCGCGTCCGCTTCGAGCAGGGCGGCCTCGGTGACGCGGGCGCGGAAATGCTTGAGGCAATCGCGTTCGGACCGCAGGCGGGCGACCTCGTCCTTGCCGCGGTAAAGCTGGGCGTCGCCCGAGTGGTGGCCGTAGAAGCGGCAGGTATCGACCTCGATCGCCGAGGGGCCGCCGCCGGCGCGGGCGCGCTCTACGGCCCCCCCGGCCGCTTCGTGCACGGCGAA
>DASYUS010000376.1:0-3929 GCA_036000945.1 Allostellaceae bacterium | reverse complement strand
GGCTGCGGCGGCTATCTCCCCGAGCGCGTGGTGACCAACGACGAGCTGGCCGCCCGGCTCGACACCTCGGACGCGTGGATCCGCCAGCGCACCGGGATCGGCGAACGGCGCATCGCCGCCGACGGCGAGCTGACCTCGGATCTGGCCTGTCACGCCGCCCGGCGCGCGCTCGAGCGGGCCGGGATGAGCGGCAGCGATCTCGACCTGATCGTGCTGGCGACCGCCACCCCCGACGAGACCTTTCCCTCGACCGCAGTCAAGGTGCAGGCCCGGCTCGGCATGAAGCGGGGGGCGGCGTTTGATGTGCAGGCGGTGTGTTCGGGCTTCATTTTCGCCCTCGCTGTCGCCGACAACGCCTTGCGGCTGGGGCAGGCGCGCACCGCGCTGGTGATCGGCGCCGAGACCTTTTCGCGCATCCTCGACTGGTCGGATCGCGGCACCTGCGTCCTCTTCGGCGACGGCGCCGGGGCGGTCGTGCTGAACGCCGCGCCAGGGGGGCCAGGCACCCGCGGCGTGCTGTCGACCCACCTCCATTCCGACGGCCGCCTGCATGATATTCTCTACGTCGACGGCGGGCCGTCCTCGACCGGCAAAGCGGGCTTTCTGCGAATGGAGGGGCGCGAGGTCTTCCGGCAGGCGGTGCAGCACCTGAGCGAGGTCATCGACGAAGCGCTGAGAGCGAACGGGCTCACTGCCTCGGACATCGACTGGCTGGTGCCGCATCAGGCGAATACCCGCATCATCGATGCGGTCGGGCGCAAGCTCGGGCTGCCGTCCGGCCGCACCATCCTCACGATCGAGCGCCACGCCAATACCTCGGCCGCCTCGATCCCGCTGGCCCTCGACGAGGCGGTGGCCGACGGCCGGATCCGGCCCGGCCATCTCGTCGTGATGGAGGCGCTGGGCGGCGGGCTCACCTGGGGCGCCGGCGTCGTGCGCTGGTGAATGCCCGAAAAATGTGCGGCAACCTTTTGTAATTTGACGAATTTTTTCGGTCGAGGTAACCTTTCCGGAAGAAGGGGAGGGCGTCATGGCCGAACATACGGTTACCCGCGCTCAGCTCACTGAGGCGGTCTATCAAGAGGTCGGGCTCTCGCGCAACGAGTCGGCCGAACTGGTCGAATCGGTGATCGCCGAGATCTCGAATGCGCTGGAGCGCGGCGAGATGGTCAAGATCTCCTCGTTCGGCAGCTTTGCCGTGCGCCAGAAGGGGCAGCGCATCGGGCGCAACCCGAAAACCGGCCAGGAGGTGCCGATCAGCCCGCGCCGGGTGCTGGTGTTCCGCGCCTCGCATGCGCTGAAATACCAGATCAACGACGTCGTCTATCAATCCGGCGCGCGCGCCGGCGGCAGGACGGCGCAGCGGTCCAGACCGAGCACCGCGAAGGCGGCGCCCGCCTGAGGTGATGGGCGACGGCGAGGGCGCGCGGGCTCGGCCGGTCAAGGGAGCGTCGGCGTTCCGCACGATCGGCGAGGTTGCCGAGGACCTCGACCTGCCGGCCCATGTGCTGCGCTTCTGGGAATCGAAATTTCCCCAGCTGAAGCCGCTGAAGCGGGGCGGCGGCCGGCGCTATTACCGGCCGGAAGACATCGCCCTCTTGCAGCGCATCCGGCAATGCCTCTACCAGGACGGCTATACGATCCGCGGCGTCCAGCGGCTGCTCGGCGACCTTGCCGGCGAAAGTGAGGCCCGGACCCTTCGCGAGGCGCCGCCGAGCCTCTTTCCGCTGGAGCCCGCCGCCGCGTCGCCGGAGATCCCGGGCGAGCCGCGGGACGCGGTACCGCCGCGCCGGGCACGGCAGCGCCCGCCATCGCCGGGCATCAAGGCAGCGCTCGAAGAAATCCGGCGCGAGCTCGTCGAAGCCCGTGCCCTGCTCGACGCGTTGCGGCGCCGCGGCAAGAAGGGCTAGAGCGCCGCGTGCGGTACTTCTTGGCTGCGTCTGAGCCTTATGTCCTTTGAGACGCCGGCTTTGCCGGCTCCTCAGGATGCCCTCGTTGCGCGTCGCGGCCGGGGCCGGTATGATCGGGGCTCTCGGCGGAGATGCCCCGGTCGGAGCGTAGCGCAGCCTGGTAGCGCATCAGCATGGGGTGCTGAGGGTCGAGAGTTCGAATCTCTCCGCTCCGACCACTCTTCCTCGTCGGCGAGGCTATCCGGGGGTGTTGTGGCGCGCCGGCGCGCGGGCGAACGCATCGGCAATGGCCTGCCACGCCGGCTTGCGCTTGAGGTCGCGGTCGAACGGCAGTGGCCGTTCCGCGACGCCGTCGCGGCGCATCGCGACCGGGTTGGTCTCGTGCCGCACGATCCAGCTGAAACGGTCCGACAGACCCCAGGTCATCACCATGTTGACTGCCGGCTCGTCGAGCGCGACATCGAGGAACCGGCGGTACTCGTCGGCGACCAACCGGTCTCGGAGGGCGATTTCGGCGGGCGCCAAATCGTCGTTGCAGTCGAGTTCGGTGATCTGGATTTCCAGCCCCAGGCCCGCCGCAGCGGCCAGATAATCGCGCAGTTTCTTTTCCGAGAACGGATGGCGACTGACTGCGAGATGCGCTTGGACGCCCAGCGCGTCGAGCGGTACGCCGCGCTTGCGCATCCCCTCAGCCACCTTGAGAACGGCGGCGCGCTTGCGGTCCATCTCGGGCGTGTCGTATTCGACATCGTACTCGTTAAGGACGAGGCGCGCCTTCGGGTCAGCCGCCCGCGCTGCACCGTAGGCGAGGTCGAGGTATTCGGGCCCGATCTGCTCGAGGAAGGTGCCGCTCCGCAGGTGGTCGGCCCGGCCGTCGCTGGGGTTGACCGGCTCGTTGACGACGTCCCAACTATCGATGCGGCCCCGATAGCGGCCCACCATGTCGGTGATGCGCTGCAGCATCGCCGCGCGCGCCATCTCGCGGTCTTCCAGCTCGGTGAACCATTTCGGCGTCCGAAAGAACCACAGAAGATTGTGGCCGCGGCAATGCAGACCATGCGTCGCGGCGAAGTCGACGATGAAATCGGCTACGCGGTAATCGGCGCCGAACGCCGTCGTACTCATATGCGACCATTTCATTTCGTTTTCCGGGACCAGGACGGCGGCTTCGCGGATCAAAAGATCGGTGAAGTCGTCGCCGGCCAGGAGTTGGGAGGCCATGGCGGTGCTGCCGTAACGGATGCCGCGGTCTCGCGCGATCTCGGCGAGCGCCTGTTGCGCGCGCGATGCAGCGTCGAGCGGCGAGAGGCCGGCGGCCTGTGCGCCCGCTGCCAAACCGCCGGCGATAAATCCCCGCCGGCCGACCCGATGCATCATCCCCCACCCCCCTTGCTCCCCGGCCAGGCAAGCAATCCCGCCCTGCCGGCGCAGGGCGCGAATTGCGCTGCACTGCAACATGAAGCCGCGATGCCGGGGCGCAAATGAGGCGCAAAATGGGCTAATCCGAGGCAGCCCGCTGCCGGTTTCCGCGCGGCGGGAGCGGCGGCCATCCGAGACGTTGAATTGCCCCCTGTTGTGGCGCGATAGTGGGCTTGGCCGAGCAGGAGGCATCCGATGAGCCGACCGGAATCCGATCTCGAACCGTGGCAATGGCCCGAGGCGCATTGGCGCCGGCTGGTCGACCGGGTGCGCGCCGGGCGCCCGCTGCGGCCGAGCCAATGGCCGGGCGGCGCCCGCTGCGCCGTTGCGCTCTCGTTCGACAGCGACCACGAGACCAGCGATTTGCGCGACGGCGGCAAATCGATCGGCCGGCTCGCCTGGGGCCAGTTCGGCTACCGCGTCGGCGTGCCGCGCATCCTGAAGCTGCTCGACCGCTACGGCGTGAAAGCGAGCTTTTACGTGCCGGCGGTCACCGCACTGCTCCATCCCGACGAGCAGCGCCGGATCGTCGCCGAGGGCCATGAGATCGGCATTCACGGCTGGATCCACGAGCTGAATTCGGTGCTGTCCGAAGCGGAC
>DASYUS010000375.1:0-11864 GCA_036000945.1 Allostellaceae bacterium | reverse complement strand
GTCGATTGCGGCGCCAAGTCGGCCCAGCTCTCCGCCGCCATCACCTCGGCCCAGCGGCGGTAGAACTCGCGGTGGTTCGACTCGCTGAACCCGCTGTCGCTGACCGAGGCGGCGAGCGCCGGGTCGTAGCGTTCGTGGCCGAGCCCCATCCGGTTGTTGAGCGGCACCCGGCGCGAGACGACGCCGCGGCAGGTCTGCGTGCATTCCTGCCAGTTGTCCATGTCGTCCTGCTCGAACGTCCCGCCGGGGCTGAACCCGCGCACCCCGGCCAGCCGAAATGCCTCCTTGACCGCGGCCGGCGCCGCCTTGTCGACGACGACCCATGACTGGATTTCGGTCCTGCCGGGTCCGCGCGGCTGCCACACCCGTAGCGTCCGCGAGGTGCCGCGCAGCACCGAGAAATTCGGAAACACGGTGCCGACGATCGGGTTGACGAGTGCGCTCCGCGGCCCGAGTCGGCGTTCGACCTCGGGGCGGATCGCCCGCTCGTAGTCCTGGATCTCCGGCATCGGCGCGTCGCCGTAACGGTCGGCGCCGATGCAGATGAGGCCGTGTCCCAGCCCCGGCGACACCATGCGGTTGGTTCCGGCCGGGCTTGCCGTCGAGCCGACGCTGAACCCGGTATCGACCGCCGAGCGGTGGCTCCAGCCGACGTGATAGGCGTCGCCGGCGAAATTCTCCGCCGGGAATTTCCAGTTGCACGGCATGACCCATTTGTGGGTCGCGACGATCTCGATGCCGCCGTCGCGGCGGTCGACGAAGGTGTCGAGATACCACGCCATCTCGCCGAGATAGTCGGTGAGCGGCGGCGCCCGTTCATCGAAGGTGGCAAACCACAGCCCCTTGTACTGGGCGAGCTGCGCCACCGGGATGAGCCCCCAGCGCTCGCGGTCGAGCTCGCTGTGATAGGCCTCCCGGAGATACGGCACGCCGGTGAGCCGGCCGTCGTTGCCGTAGGTCCAGCCGTGATAGGCGCAGGTGAAGCTCGCGGCATTGCCGTATTCGGCACGGCAGAGGCGGTTGCCGCGATGGCGGCAGACGTTGAGAAACGCCCCGACCTTGCCGGCGCTGTCGCGCACCACCAGCACGGGGTCCTCGCCCATCGTCGTCGTCAGGAAATCGCCCGGCTCGGCGACCTGGCTGTCGTGGCAGAGGTAGAGCCAGCAACGGGCGAAAATCCGTGTCAATTCCTGCTCGTAGATCTCCGGCTCGACATAAATGCGGCGGTTGACGAGACAGTTCGCGACATCGACCAGCGAGCCGTCCATGAAATCCCTCCTCAGGGCCGGTGCACCCCATGGCGTGGCGATTTATAACATACGCACGCGCCGCAGGAGATCGCCCATGTCGCTGAGCCGGAATTTCGCCGCCTTCGTCGCCGATTTGCGCTATGAGGATTTGCCGCCGGCGGTCGTCGACCGCGCCAAGGGCGTGACCTTGCAGGCGTTGTCGTCGGCCCTCGTTGCCCACGCCATGCCGGCAAGCCGCCAGGCCTTGGCGCTGGCGCAGGACGAGGAGGCCGGCGGCGGCGGCCGGGCGACCGCCTTGTGCAGCGGCGCCAAGCTGACCAAGGCCGGTGCCGCCTTCGTCAACGCCGAGACGATCTTCGCCGGCGGCAAGTGGGACACCTTCCGCATGCTGACCCACCCCGGTACGGCGATCCTGCCGGCGGCATTGGCGGCGGCCGAGGTCACCGGCGCCTCCGGCAAGATATTCCTCAGCGGGGTCGCCGCCGGCTACGAGGTGATGGAGCGGATGGCCGCCGAGTTCATCCCGACCGTGATGTCGCGCGGTTTCCACGCCGGCCCGGTGTTCGGCATTTTCGGCGCGGCGGTGGCGGCGGCGAAGATGGAAGGCTTCGACGCCCAGAAGGTGCACGACGCAATCGCGCAATGCGTCAACCTCGCCTCGGGCAATCTCGAAGGTATCCGCAGCGGCGGGCGCTCGCTGCGCGAGGGCGGCGCGGTCAGGAACGCCTTGCTCGCCGTCGCCTTGGCGCGGCACGGCACGCCCGGCGGTGAGACCGTGCTCGAAGGCGAGGCCGGCTTCTACCATTCCTATGCCGGCAACAACCGCGGCCAATTGCGTTACAGCTTCACCGGCGACAACCGCGCCGACCTCGCCCGGATCACAGCAGGCCTCGGGCGCGAGTGGGTCTTTCTCGAGACGCTCTACCGGATCTATTCGACCGCCGGCTACAACATCGCCCATGTCGACGTGACGGCGGCGCTCGTCGCCGAGCACGCCATCACCTACGAGCAGATCGACCGCATCGAGGCCGTCGTCAATTGGCTGGAGACCGAATACCCGAGCCCACTGTTCCCGAGCCGCGGCATCGAAAGCCCGCCGGGCGTCGGCAGCACGCAGTACTTCACCGCCTACGGCGCGGTGACCGGCGGCTACCCGATGCTGCGCGGCGGCAGACCCGGCCCCGGCGAGAGCGATCCGCCGGAAGTCCTCGACCTGATGCGCCGCGTGACGCTGATCCCCACCGTCCGCCGCCCGCTGTTCGGGCCGCGCATCACGATCTTTCTCAAGGACGGGCGCAGCGTGACCCGCGAAGGCACCGGCCGCGAGTTCATCTGGGATTTCGAGGAAGAGGTGCGCCGCATCCGCCCGGTCGCCCCGGGCCTCGCGATCGGCCCGGCGCAATATGACCAACTGATCGACACCTGCCGCCACCTCGACACGCTCGACAACGCCGCCGCAACGCTGATCGGCCTGACGATCTCGGGATGAGCGGTTCGGCGGTTTAGCTTACCTGCCGCAGGCGCGCTGCAGCTGGACCGGCGGGCAAGCAATCGACCCGAAGGAGCAGAAAACGCAACAATCGCCCGGCACGGGCCGCAGCGGGGCGCCGCAGCCGGTGCACTCGTAGAAGACCAAGCAGGCGTCGCTCGGCATCGGCTCGACCTTGACGGCCCCGCAGGAGGGGCAAGCGATCGCCGATTCCAAGATCACCACCATCGCTCAGGCGTAGACAAAGGCAAGAACCGCCAACACCGTCCCGAGCGAGAGGCCGCCCGTCGTCAACAAGGTGACCGCCGGGCGCGCGCAGACGGTGCCGGGCGCGCAGACGGCCGCACGGCGGCGCAGCAGCACCGGCAAGACTGCGCCGCTGAGCAGGCAGACGATCGCGATCGCCAGCAACGCGCCGCGGTGCGGCGCGGCAACCCACGCAATCGTCGCGAGCCAGGCGCCGCCGAGCCCGACCGCGCCGAGGACCACCGGAAGGGCGCAGCACGCCGCCGCACCGAATGCGGCGGCAAGCCCGCCGGCGGTCAGCAGCAACCCGCCGGTGTCGCCGGGTCCCGCGCTCCTGGCGACCGGTTCGGGGTTGTCGCTCATCGGCCGACCGCCGGCAGTTCCCCGCTCCTGATCAGCCGGACGAGTTCGTTCCATTCCGCGTGCGACAGGCGAACGGTATTGGCATTCTCGCCGATCACGACGCCCGAATCGTCGATTGCGACCTCGGGGCAGGCGACGCAATCCGGGCAGAGCGTGCGTTTGATCGGTTCCATTGAGACCTCCTTGATATGGCGAGGTCATCAGTCTAATGTCTGTAGTCCCTACAGATGCAAGGGTTAATTTGGCGATGCAAGCAGGGATCGCGATCGGCGCGTTGTCGCAGCGCACGGGCTGCAACATCGAAACGATCCGCTATTACGAGCGCATCGGCCTGCTGCCGAAGGCCGCCCGCACCGACGGCCGGTTTCGCCGCTACGGCGTGGAAGACGTGATGCGGCTGCGGTTCATCCGCCGGGCGCGCCAGCTCGGCTTCGCGCTCGACGATGTCCGCCAGCTGCTGCGCCTGGCCGCGGCCGACGGCGAGGATGTCTGCGTCGAGACGCGCCGTCTCGCGACGGCACATGTCGCCGAGATCCGCGCGAAGATCGCGGACTTGCGGGCGATGCAGCGCGTCTTGTCCGACGCGATCCGCGAATGCGAGGCGGGGCAGCGACCAACCTGCCCGTTGCTCGAAGTGCTGTCGAATGAGCGCGCCTCGTAACGGCGAACCGGCACCCACGCTAAAATCGCCACAATCGCATGCTAGCAAGCGCAAAACGGGATCGGCGCGCCAAGCTTTTGCTGCAGATTCGCTGCAAGTAACAGCAAAAACAGCAAAGCGTCCGGCGGACGGGCGGCGCACGGAGGGCAAGGGCGGGTCCGCATGGGTGCGCTGCACGGACCCGGTTTGACTTGCGCGGCGCGGCAATCTACGCTTTTCGAACGCCATTCAGGCGGCCCTTCGGGAGGAGAGGAATGAGCGCGCACGGCACCCCGGAACAGATTCACGCCAAGCTTTCGCACCCGGTCATCGACGGTGACGGCCACTGGATCGAGTACACGCCGGTCTTTGCCGAGAAGATGCGCAAGGCGGTCGGCGACAAGGGGGCGGACGGGTTTCTCGCCTCGCAGCGCTTCATCCCCGACACGCTGCGGCTGACGATCGACGAGCGCAAGGAGCGCGGAGTCGGGATGCAGGGCTATTGGGGCCGGCAATCGACCAACACGCGCGACCGCGCCACCGCGATGATGCCGCGCATGCTGTACGACCGGCTCGACGAGCTCGGCATCGATTTCGGCATCGTCTATCCGACCGCCGGGCTCGGCATCCCGCGCATTGCCGACGACGAGACGCGCCGCGCCGTTATCCGCGGCTTCAACATCGTGACGGCCGATTATTTCGCCAAGCTCAGCGACCGGTTGACCCCGGCGGCGGTGATCCCGATGCACACGCCCGAGGAGGCGATCGCCGAACTCGATTTCGTCACCAAGCAGCTCGGCTCGAAGGTCTGCATGTTCGGCAGCAGCATCGCCCGGACGTTGCCGGCCGCCAAAGGGCTCGACCCGCAGGTCGCGCGGCACGCCGTCTTCTACGACCAGTTCGGCCTCGACAGCGATCACGATTACGACGCGGTCTGGCAGAAATGCCGCGAGATCGGCATCGCGCCCACCTTCCACACCGGCGGCCGCAGCTTCGGCCTGCGCAACAACCCGTCGAACTTCACCTTCAACCATATCGGCCATTTCGCCGCTGCAGGGCATGCGGTCGCCAAGGGCCTCTTCCTCGGCGGGGTGACCCGGCGCTTCCCCGATTTGCGTTTCGGTTTCCTCGAAGGCGGCGTCGGCTGGGGCTGCCAGCTTTTCGCCGACCTGATCGAGCACTGGGAGCGGCGCGGCGCCAAGGGCATCGCCTATATGGACCCCTCCAAGCTCAACCGGCAGCTGCTGCGCGAGCTGGTCGACAAATACGGCTACGAGGAGATCGCCGCCGAACTCGACCGCCGCGACGGCTGGCCGATGAAGGAGGAGGATTCGCTGACCGGCGGCGTCAAGGCGCTCGACGATTACGCCGCCTGCAATATCAGCCGGAAAGAGGACTGGAACGATCTCTATGTGCGGCCGTATTTCTTCGGCTGCGAGGCCGACGACCGGATGAATGCGGTGGCGTTTTCCAAGTTCAACCCGTTCGGCGCCAAGATCCAGGCGATCTACAGCTCGGATATCGGGCATTTCGACGTGCCCGACATGCTGCAGGTCCTGCCCGAGGCCTATGAACTGGTCGAGGACGGGCTGATCACCGCCGCCGACTTCCGCGACTTCACCTTCACCAACGCGGTCAAGCTGTGGGGCACGCAAAACCCGCGCTTCTTCGAAGGTACCGCCGTCGCCAAGGCGGCCGCCGAAGTGCTGGGGACGATGCCGGCGCGCGCCGCGGCGGAGTAGCAGCCTCTCGCCCGCCCCCTTCTCCCGATCCAACTCGGGCGGGGGGAGAGGGCTTGGCGGCTCCAAAAGGGGAATGCATCGGGAACGCGCAGGAGGGACAATTCGATGCGTCGCACGTCGATCATTGCCGCAGTTATCGCCGCTCTTCTGACGACTGGGGCCGCATCGCCGGCCCTCGCCGGTTTCGGCGCGCTTGCCCACGATGACGCGACCGGCAAATACGGCCTGAGCTCGGACAAGGCGACCCAAACCCAGGCCGACGAGACCGCGATGAAGGATTGCGTCGAAAGCTCGTGCAAAATCATCTTTCGCACAAAAGCTCGCCAGTGCGGCGCGATCGCCACGGCAGAGCAGGGCAAGGCGTGGGGCGCCTCGGACAAGGGCAACCAAAAAGACACGGTTGAGCTTCGGGCTCTGAAGGCTTGTCAAGAACGCACCGGCGGCCAGTGCAAGGTGCGCGCCAGCGGGTGCAACCGCTAGCCGGACGGCCGACATGCAGCGCACGATGCAGCTCACCGCAGGAATGACGGCGATCATCCTGATGCTCGCGACAGCCGCGCCGGCCGCGGCGGGGTTCGGCGCGGTCGCCTACGACCAGGACAGCGGCAAATTCGGGGCGAGTTGGAACGAGGCGACGCCGGCGCGCGCCAACGAGCTGGCACTGAAGGCGTGCGACAGTGCCAATTGCCGGGTGCATCCGGTCGAGCCGGCGGGGTGCGGCGCGCTGGCGCTGAGCGACAAGGACAAGGCCTGGGGCGGCGCCGACCGGGTGACCCTCGCCGCGGCCCAGCAGGACGCCGTCGCGCGTTGCCAGACGCACACGACGACCGGTACCTGCACGGTGCGCCTCTCCGGCTGCAACAAATAGCCTAAGGCTAAGACTAATCCCGGACGTAGGGGTTTTCGCCCTTGCGCAGCATCAGGCGGATCGGTGTGCCGGGGAGGGCAAAATCCTCGCGCAGCGCGTTGACCAGATAGCGCCGGTAGGATTCGGGGAGTTCGCCCGGCTTCGAGGCGAACAGCGCGAAGCTGGGCGGCCGCGTGTTGACCTGGGTGATGTAGCGCAGGCGCAGCCGCCGACCGGCGGCGACCGGCGGCGGATGATGCTCCTGGATCGCTGCCAGCCAGCGGTTGAGGGCGGCGGTCGGCACCCGCGTGTTCCACACCGCATCGGCCGCAAACACCGCCTTCATCAGCGCATCGAGGCCCTGCCCGGTTAACCCCGACACGGTGACCAGCGCAACGCCGCGCAATTGCGGCAGCGCCTCGTCGAGCCGCTCGCGCAGCCGCGCCAGCGCCGCCTTCGGCTCGTGCACCAGATCCCATTTGTCGGCCGCCAGCACGAGCGCGCGGCCCTCCTCGGCGACGAGGTTGGCGATCGTCAAGTCCTGGCGCTCCAGCGGCTGCAGCGCGTCAACAACGAGGATCACAGTCTCGGCGAACCGCACGGCGCGCAGCGTGTCGGCAACCGACAGCCGCTCGAGCCGGGCCTCGATCCGCGCCCGGCGGCGCATGCCGGCGGTGTCGATCAGTCGTATGGCACGGCCGTCCCAGGCCCAGGGAATGGCGATCGCATCGCGGGTGATGCCCGGCTCGGGCCCGGTCAGCACCCGTTCGGCGCCGAGGAGGCGGTTGACCAGCGTCGATTTGCCGACATTCGGCCGCCCGATGATCGCGAGCTGTAGCGGCTTTCCCGCCGCGGTCTCGGGCGGCGCGGCCTCCCCCTCGCTCGCCGCAAACGGCAAGAGGCGCTCGTACAACTCGCCCAAACCCTCCCCGTGGCGGGCCGAAATCGCCACCGGCTCGCCGAACCCGAGGGCGAAGGCCTCGCCCAACTCGGCCAATGCGGCGCGGCCCTCGGCCTTGTTGGCGACGAGGATCACCGGCCGCCCGGTGCGCCGCAGCACGCGCGCGAAGTGGCGGTCGGCCGGGGTCAGCCCGTCGCGCGCATCGATCAAGAGGAGCGCGACATCGGCCTCGTCGAGCGAACGCTCGGTCTGCGCCCGCATGCGGCCGGCCAAGGTCTCGGGCGCCGCCTCTTCGAGGCCGGCGGTGTCGATCACCCGAAATTCGAGATCGGCGATGTGCCCCGCGCCCTCGCGGCGGTCGCGCGTCACCCCGGGCAGGTCGTCGACCAGCGCCATCTGCCGACCGACAAGCCGGTTGAACAGCGTCGACTTGCCGACATTCGGCCGCCCGAGGATCGCGATCGTGAAGGACATGGGGTTCGAGACAGCCCGGGCATGCAACAGCACAAGAGCCCGGCAGCCGACAGTATGCGGTGCCGGGCTCGCCTTATATAGGGCCTCGAGCAGTCAACGAGCAGGCATGAACCGCCGGAAGCTGCGCGGCGGCCGGCGGAAGAAAGCGGCTACGCGCCGCGATGATCAGCGCGGCGCGGCCGAGATCTCGCGCACCAGGCCGGCATAGGGCTTCGCCCCATCGGCGCTGGTCCACACGACATCGGGACGAGCCACCGGCGCCGGAGCGGCGGGCAGGTTGACCGACCCGCCGGCGCCTTCTTGCGGCCCGCAATTCCCCGAACTGTGCCGGACGATTCGCGGCGGGCGGCCATTGCCCTGCGCGGTGATCTCGACGCTCTGGGTGCAGACGCCGTTGCCCGACATCGTCGAGACGAACGAGTAGCTCCGGCCGCCCGGCGGCAGGTTGCGCAGCGCCGCCTCGCTCGGCTGGCCGAAGCCTGCCTGCGCGGCCAGGGTGCCTGCCTGGCGCAACATCGCCGCCATCCGCCGGTCCATCTCGACCGAGATGCGGTCGAGCGCGGCGAACGGCGAATCGGTGCCGAAGAGCGACGGCAACGGCGCCAGCGCCGCCGGTCCCTCGCTGAAGGTGACCTGCGGCGGCACGTCGCCGGTATAGCGGATCTGCGCAGTGCCGCCATACGGTAGCTGCACGGTCATGACATGCGTATTTGATGATTGCGCGAGCGCCGCGCCGGAAAGCCCAATAGCGATCGTCGCGACCCCGGCCAGCAATGATCTCCGGAAGGTTCGCATGACCATCTCCCTGTTCATGAAGACAGAATGCATGTCTATCTTAACTCGCATCCGATGATTAAGGCCGGGGCGCAACGTCGCAGATGGCCGCGTTTGTGGCCGGCCATGCCGCAAAACCGCAAGTCGATACGGCGTCGTCTGGCAGAGGGCGATGGCCGGGCGCGACGCCGGCGGTCCGGGCCGCGCTGCTGCTGCCCGACAAGCCGTCGATAGCAGTGCTGCATTGCTGCCGTAGCAAGTATCTCCGGTCAGGACGTGGCTTGGCCTTGCGCCTTCCTGATCGCCGCCAGGACGCGGAGCGCGGTGATCGGGGTTTCGTCGATTTCGGCGCCGATAGATGCGAGCGCGTCGCGCACGGCGTTGGCGATCGCCGCCGGCGGCGCCACGGCGCCGCCTTCGCCCATCCCTTTCATGCCGTATTCGGTGGCGCTGGCCGGGGTGTGCAGGTGGCCGATCTTGATTGGCGGCAGCTCGAAGGCTCCCGGCATGTGGTAGTCGAGGAAGGTCGCGGCGAGCGGCTGCCCCGCCGCGTCGTAGGGGATCTCCTCGCAGAGCGCGGTGCCGATGCCCTGCGCGACGCCGCCCCTGATCTGCCCTTCGACGAGCATCGGGTTGACCATCGTGCCGCAGTCCTCGGCGACCGCGAAATCCAACAGCTCGACCGCCCCCGTCTCGGGATCGACGGCGACGACGGCACCGTGCGTCGCATAGGAGAAGACGCCGGTCGAGATGCCCGGCTCGTAGGTCGCCATCGCATCGAGCAGCGGCTCGACGCCGGGCGGCAGCTCGTGCATCCGCAGATGGGCGATCTTGGCGATTTCGCCGATCGTCACCGAGCGGCCTTGCGGCCCGACGACCGCTCCCTCGGCGCAATGCACCTCGCTCACCTCGCATTGCAGCAGGTGGGCGCCGATCTGCTCGACCTTGGCGCGCAGGGTGCGGCTGGCGCGCGCCACCGCGCCGCCCGACATCACCATGCTGCGCGAGGCAAAGGTGCCGAAGCCGAAGGCGGTCGATTCAGTGTCGCCGTGGCGCACCGAGATGTGCGCCGGGTTGATGCCCAATTCCTGATAGGCGACCTGCGACAGCGCCGTCTCCAAACCTTGCCCGTGCGACTGGATGCCGACATGCAGGACGAGACTGCCGTCGGGCAGGATGCGCGCAGTGCAGCTCTCGAAGCCGGGGATGATCGAGGCGCCGCGCGAGGCGAACTCGGCGGCGCCGTGCGCGGTCTGCTCGGTGAAGCTGGCGTAGCCGATGCCGATCAGCCTGCCGTCGGCCTCCCCCCGCCGCTGCCGCGTGCGGATCTGCGGCTGGTCCAATAGCTCCGCGCAGCGACGCACGCTCGCCGGATAATCGCCGGTGTCGTAGCGCATGTCGGTGACCGAGGTGTAGGGCATCTGGGCGGGCGGGATCATGTTCTCGATGCGCACCTCGGCCGGGTCGCGGCCGACCGCGCGCGCCACCTCGTCGATCGTCCGCTCGATCGCAAAACAGGCGCCCGGCCGCCCGACGCCGCGATAGGGGCCGAGCCCAGCCTTGTTGGTGGCGACCGTCAGATACCGGGCACGGTAGTTGGTGATCGTATAGGGGCCGGGCAGGCAGCGCGCGGCCATGTTGGCCTCCTGATAGGGGCCCTGCGGCCACAGGCCATAGGCGCCGGCGTCGACGATGATCTCGGTGTCGATGCCAAGGATTTTGCCCTGCCGGTCGGCGTAGGCAGTCAGCTTGTAGTGGTGGTCGCGGGTGTGCGCCGCGGTGAGTAGGTGCTCGTTGCGGTCCTCGATCCAGCGCACGGGGTGGTCGAGTTCGAGCGCCAGCGCGGCGAGGATGATCTCCTCCGGGTAGAGCCGGGCCTTCGGGCCGAACCCGCCGCCGATATCGGGCGCGACGATGCGCAGGCAACGCGCCTCGACGCCGAGGATCTCGCCGATCGCGACGCGGATTGTATGCGGCGTCTGGGTCGAGGCGTAGATCACGATCTCGTCGAGCCGGTGGTCGCGGCAGGCGAGCACGGCGCGGCCCTCCATCGGCGACCCGGATTGCCGGTTCATCCGGTATTCGCGGGTGACGACGACCTCGGCGGCGCGCGCCGCCGCCTCGATGTCGCCGGCGTCGATGTTGCGCTCGAGGTAGAGGTTGTCGCCCCAATATTCGTGCACCAAGGCGCCGCCGCGCAGCGCCGCCGCTGCATCGACGACGGCGTCGAGCACTTCGTAATCGACCGTGATGGAAGCGGCGAGGTCCTCGGCCGCGGCTCGGGTGGGCGCAACGCAGGCGGCGATCGCCTCGCCGACATAGCGCACCTTGTCGGTCGCCAGCGGCGGCCAGGCCGGCGATTTCGCGCCGGCCGCCTGCGTCACGATGCGGATCGGCTGCATCCGCGGCAGGTCAGACGCGGCAAAGACGCGGCCCTTCGCCCCCGGCGGCACGGTTATCGAGCGGATCCGGGCATGCGCATGCGGGCTGCGCAGAAACACGACCTCCTGCGTCCCGGGCAGGCGGATGTCGGCGACAAACTCGCCGCGGCCGCGCAGGTGCCGGTCATCCTCCTTGCGCAGGATCGACGCGCCGACGCCGTATTTCGCTTTAGCCGTCTCCATCGCCCCGCCTCCAAAAATCAAAAAGACAACGCTTTAGCGCAGAGGTCGCAGAGGAAGCGCAAAGGTCGCGATGGCACCTTCGCGTCCTCGGCGTGACCTTTGCGCCCTTTGCGTTAAAGCGTTTGTTTTTCTTTCTTCAATCCAGCAGCGCCAAATCGATCGCGTCGCCCATTTTGCAATAGCCGCTATCCGATGGATGGAGCCCGTCGCCGCAATCGTCAACGTCGCGCATCTGGGTCTGGATTTGCGGGTCGCGCAGCGCGGCGTCGAAATCGGCGACGCCGTCGAAGGCACCGCTCTCGCGGATCCACGTGTTGACCGTCACCCGGTGCCGCTCGCGCGTCGGGTTCCAGGCGTTGGCCATAAAGGTCTCGTTGCCGAACGGGGTCAAGGTCGCCCCGATCAGCTTGATGCCGGCGCTGTGGGCGCGCACCGCCATCTGCTGCAACCCGGCGATCATCTCTTCGCCGGTGACCTCCTCCTCGGGCTTGGCCCAGCGGTTTCTGAGGTCGTT
>DASYUS010000374.1:0-4519 GCA_036000945.1 Allostellaceae bacterium | reverse complement strand
CGGCGGCTAACCAAGCACTGGCGCCGAGCATTCCGGCAACGCCGCACCATAGACCCCAAGGAGCAGACATTTTAGGCCGCCTTCGGCTGGCGCGTTCAAACCTGAGGCGCTACCCGTCGCCGACGGCGTTGGGCGACGCCTGGCAGGCGGATTAAACTGCTCACTTGGTTGATTGACCCGGCCTGCCCAGCGATCCTGGCATGGCGGGTAATGCCTGGCAAGCGGCCGGGCCTCTCACGCAAAGGAAGCCCGCATGACGTCACTCGATCGTCTCATCGAGGGGATAGCCACCCATCTCGCCCGGCGAACTCGGCGATCGGCCGGCCGCAGAGGCGCTTGCCCGGCTGCTCGCCGAGGAGACGCTGTCGTGGCGGGCGCCCGAGATCGCACCGCACCAGATCGCCTCGATCCTGGCCTTCACCTTCGGCAACCGCATGCAGCCCAACGGCAATCGCACGCCGGGGCCGGTCAACGAGGCGCTCGGCGAGATCGCCCTGCGCCTGCACCGGGAGACCGGCGCGCCGATTTATGCCCAGTGGGAGGTCGCCGAGGCGGTCGGCGACAGGCTGCCGCCAAACAAGCTCATCGCGATCTACCCGACTCGCGACGAGCGGGCGGAGCCGCGCTATCTGAGCACCTCGGGGGTGATCGGCGAGGTGCTCCGGCGGGTGGGCAACGCGGAATCGCTCGGCAATATCGGAGTCGTTGCCTTTGCCGACCATGCCTGGCGCTGCGTCGCCAATGCGCGGCGGCTCGGCCTTGCCGCGGCGCTGCCGGCCGGTTATGCGATGCCGCGCGAGTACGACGCGCTGTCCGGCCAGCCGTGGTGCCGCAGCCGCCTCGCCTATCTGTTCCACGACATCGCGATCCGCGCCGCCGAGCGGCGCGACGCGCTGATCGCGGGGGCGCACTGAGACGACGCCATGGCGCTCATACGATTGTGTGTTTGGCTGGCCGGGGACCAGCGGGCGGTATAAGTTTGTCGCGGCGCAAGAAGCGCGGTGAGAGGAGACGCAACCATGCCAGCCGACCTCACAGACGGGGCGCTCGACTTTCTGCTCGCCCGTGCGGGTCTCGACCTCACCGACGCGCAAAAGGCCGAGCTGAAGACGGTCTATCCCGGGATCGCTGCAATGGCCGAGCGCGTGCGCAAGCCGCGCGGCCGAATGGCGGAACTGGCGCATGTCTACAACTTCACCGAGGAGGACCTGGCATGACCGCCGCCGCGATCCCGACGATCGCCGAAGCGGCGAGGCTGATCGCCGCCCGGCAGCTGTCACCGGTCGAGCTGACCCGCGCCTGCCTCGACCGCGTGAAGAGGCTCGACGGTGAGCTGCACGCCTTTGTCCACCTGACCGAGGAGCGCGCGCTCGCCGAGGCGCGGGCGGCCGAGGCGGCGATCATGGCCGGCGACCCCAAGGGCAAGCTGCACGGCATTCCGATCGGGCTCAAGGACATCGTCGACACCAAGGGCATCCCGACGACCTGCGGGTCGAAGATCCTGCAGGACAACATCCCCAACGCCGACGCCACTTGCGCCGAAAAGCTCGCCGCCGCCGGTACCGTGCTGATCGGCAAGACGCAGACGCATGAATTCGCCGATGGCGGCCCCTCCTTCGACCTGCCCCGTCCGCCGGCGCGCAACCCGTGGAACACCGAACATTTCACCGCCGGCAGCAGCAGCGGCACCGGCGCTGGGATCGCCGCCGGCCTCATCCTCGGCGGCATCGGCACCGATACCGGCGGCTCGATCCGCGGGCCGGCGGCGCTGTGCGGCATCGCCGGCATCAAGCCGACCTATGGCTTGGTCAGCCGTGCCGGCGTCGCCCCGGCGGCGTTCAGCCTCGACCATATCGGCCCGATGGCGTGGACCGCCGAGGACTGCGCGCTGATGCTGCAGGCATTGGCCGGCCACGACCCGCGCGACCCGGCGAGCGCCGACCGCCCGGTGCCCGATTACACCGCACAGCTCGGCCGCGGCATCGCCGGCATGAAGATTGGCGTCGTCCATCATTTCCACGAGGTCGATTACAAGGTCAGTGACGGCGTGCGGCGCGGAATCGACGCGGCGATCGCCACATTGCGCGGACTCGGAGCCGAGATCCGCGAGGTGCAGCTGTCGCCGCTGCAGGATTGGGGGGCCTGCGGATCCTTGATCTCGATCACCGAGCGCGCCGCCGCCTACGAGGAATGGGGCCGCACGCGGCTCGGCGATTTCAGCGAGCGGGTGCAGCGCCGGCTGATGCTCGGCGCGCTGGTGTCGGGCGTCGATTACGTCCAGGCGGTGCGCCGACGGCGCGAGCTGCGCGCCGAACTGAAGGCGGCGATGGCCGGGCTCGATGTCGTTTTGACCGCGTCGCAGACCGCCGAGGCGCCGAAGATCGACGCGGTGCCGGCCTGGGACACCTTCGCCGCGCCGAGCTTCACGATGCCGTTCAACGTCGCCGGCTACCCGGCGATCACGGTGTGCGCCGGGTTCGGCGCCGGCGGACTGCCGGTGGCGATCCAGCTCGTCGGCAAGCCGTTCGACGAGCCGTGCCTGTTGCGCGTCGCCGACGCGTTCGAAAAGGCGACCGATTTTCGCAACGCGCGGCCGGCGCTGGCCGCGGCGCCTCTCCCCGGCTGATGAGGCGCAGCAATGTCAAAAACCGCGCTGGTCACCGGCATAAGCGGCCAGGATGGCGCCTATCTCGCAAAATTTCTTCTCGACAAGGGTTATCGCGTCGTCGGCGCGCTGCGCCGCTCATCGAGCGACACGTGCCAGCGACTGCGCGAGTTTGACATCGCCGATGATGTTGTCATCGTCGATTTCGATCTTGCCGAGATGAGCAACATCATGCGCGTCTTGGATAAAGTGCAGCCGGACGAGATATATAACCTGGCGGCGCAAAGTTTCGTCGCCTTGTCTTTCGAACAGCCGATCTATACGGCGGAGATCAATGGTATCGGGCCGCTGCGCATGCTCGAGTCGATGCGCCAATCGGTGCCGTCGGCGGCGTTTTACCAGGCTTCCACTTCCGAGATGTACGGCAAGGCGCAAGCGACGCCGCAAGATGAGAAGACCCCGTTCCATCCGCGCAGCCCCTACGGCTTCGCCAAGCTGCTCGCGCATTGGACGACCGTGAATTACCGGGAAAGCTATGGGCTGCGGGCGAGTTCGGGGATCCTCTTCAATCACGAATCGCCGCTGCGCGGGCGTGAATTCGTGACCCGGAAGATCACCTGGTCGCTCGCGCGGATCAAGCACGGCCAGCAGGACGTGCTCGAACTCGGCAACCTCGATGCGAAGCGCGACTGGGGGTTTGCCGGCGATTACGTCGCGGGCATGTGGCTGATGCTGCAAGCGGACGAGCTGCAGGACTTCGTGCTCGCGACCGGCGAAAACCACACCGTGCGCGCCTTTGTCGACACCGCCGCGCGTCACCTCGGGTTCGATATCGAATGGGCGGGATCCGGCCCCGATGAACGCGGGATCGATCGCCGCAGCGGCAAGACGCTCGTGCAGGTAAACCCGGCCTTCTACCGCCCCGCCGAGGTCGACGTGTTGATCGGCAACCCGAAGAAGGCGGAGAAGGTGTTGGGCTGGAAGCGCAAGATCGGCTTTGCGGAGTTGGTAGCGCTGATGGTCGAAGCCGATGACCGCCGGGTGCGCGACAACGACGCGCGGATTTAGAGCATGACCGCATCTGGTGGAAACACCCCTTCGTCACCCCCGCGAAAGCGGGGGTGCAGGGGCCAGCGACGCATCGGTTGCCCTGGCTTCCCGCTTTCGCGGGAATGACGATTCAACCTAAACGGATCGTGCTCTAGGTTTAATAGTCGTATTTGTAATTGAGACCGATGCCGCTGCCGCCGGTCTGGCTCAGATCGGTTTCGACGGTGACGCGCGGGCGTAATTCGATCTCGACGGTCACCTTGCTGGATTGCGGCGTTGTCCCCTGGGTGGCGCCGACATAAACGCCCTCGGCGACGTATTTGCCGCCGCTGATCGCGGTGCTGTTGCTGGTGGCGCTGCCGCCGGCCGCCGGGTTGAGGTTGCTGCTGGCGACGCCCGGCGCCGGCGCTCCGAAGCTGAGCCGGTCGAGCCCGAGGCCCGAGCGCAGCCGATCGAGCACGCCCGGCCCGCCGCCGGCCAAAGTCGCCGCCGCCTGGGCAACCTGCAAGCCCTCGCCGACCGTGATCTGGCCGAGCCCGCGATTGAACAGCACGCGCGAGAGGATCTCGTCCTGCGGCACCGCCGGGGTCGAACTGAGCGTGACGGTCGGCGCCGAGGCGAGGCCGCCGATCACCGCTTGCGCGACGATGTCGGACGCCGTCACCTCGGTCGCGATGTCGAGCCGGGGATCGAATTTGTCACCGCCCTCGAACAGAATCGCGCCGCGGGTCAGGCGAAAATTCTTGCCGAGGAGGTCGAAGCTGCCGCGCACCGCCTCGAGCGTGCCGGTGATCGCCGGCGATGCACTGGTCCCGGCGATTTCGAGCTGGCCGCGCCATTCGCTGTCGAGCCCATGACCGCGGA
>DASYUS010000373.1:0-2074 GCA_036000945.1 Allostellaceae bacterium | reverse complement strand
GATCGCGAGACGCCAGAAATCGAGCCGCCCGAGCTTTTCGATCGCCGCCCGGACATGGTCCTCTTCGCCAGTCGAAACCCCGCCCGAGGTCACGATCAAATCGTGCTCGGCGGCCGCGGCGGCCAGCGTGTCAGCCAGTCCGGCGGCGCGGTCCGGGCAGATGCCGAGATCGCTGACGACGACGCCGAGGCCGCGCAGCAACGCCGCCAGCATCATCCGGTTGGCGTCGAAAATCTTGCCTGGCTCAAGCCCCATGCCGGGTTCGCAGACCTCGTCGCCGGTGGACAGGAGCGCCGCGCGCAACGGCCGGTAGACCGGCAGCAGGGTATGACCGAGCGCTGCCAGCAGGCCGAGATCCGCCGGTCTCAGCCGTCGTCCGGCCGGCACCGCCAGTCCGCCTTTGCCGACGTCCTCGCCGGCGTGGCGGCGGTTGGCGCCTTGCTTGATGCCGGGCTTGAGATGCACCCGGCCGTCTTCGACGATGCAATCTTCCTGCATCATCACGGTGTCAGCGCCATCGGGCATCGCCGCGCCGGTGAAGATGCGGATCGCCTCACCGGGCTTGACCGGCCGGCCGAGCGGATGCCCAGCGGCGGCGCGTCCGGTCACCGGCAGCACAGTCTCGCGGTCCGAACTGAGGTCGGCATGGATGATCGCATAGCCGTCAACCGCGCTGTTGGCATGCGGCGGCAGATCGAACCCGGCGATGCGATCAGCGGCAAGAATGCGCCCGGCGGCGTGTGCCAGCGGCACGGCATCGATTTCGACGACCGGCGCGATGCGTTGCTCGATCAGCGTCAGTGCCGCATCGACGCCGAGCAATTCGCCGCCAAAAGCGAAGCAGTCGTCGCTCAGCTGCGCCATCGTCCGAACCCCAGATGCTCGAAGATGAACTCCGCGACGGCCGGCGCATCGCCGAGGGGCAGCAGCGGAATCGACGCGGCGATCGGCTCGTCCGCGGCGATCGCGACGACATGAGGATCGTCGGGGTAAAGCAGCGGCTTGCCGAGCGACGGGCGGTGCACCTCGATCTTCGGGTGGGGGTGCCGCTTCCAGCCCTCGACCAGCAACAGATCCACCGGGTGCATGCGCGCCACCAGCTCGTCGAGTGTCGGCTCAGGGGCGCCGCGCAGCTCGTGCATGATCGCCCAGCGCCGTGCCGAAGCGACCATGACTTCGCTGGCGCCGGCCTGGCGGTGGCGCCAGGAATCCTTGCCCGGCCGGTCGATGTCGAATTCGTGATGGGCATGCTTGATCGTCGACACCGCAATACCCCGCGCCACCAGCTCGGGAATGAGCCCGGTCAAGAGCGTCGTCTTGCCACTGCCGCTCCAGCCTGCCAGGCCGAAGATGCGCATCCTCGGCTGCTCCTGCGTCACTTAGGCGGCGTCGGGGCGCACTGCAAGCAGGCCGCTAGGCGAGGTGCTGCGGCTTGCCATGGCGCGGCGGGGTCGCCTGCGTCATATGCGCGAGGCCGGCGCGCAGGTAATCGTAGCCGGTGACCAGCGTCAGCAACGCGGCAACCCACAGCAGCATCTCGCCGAGCGCCGCAACCGGCAGCAACGCCGGACCGGCGTCGCCGACGATCAGCACCCCGATCGCCACCATCTGGATCATCGTCTTCCATTTGGCCAGGCGGGACACCGGCATGCCGACGCGCAGCTCGGCGAGGTATTCGCGCAGGCCGGAGACCAGGATCTCTCGGCAGAGAATCACCAGCGCCGGTAGGATGGCGCCGGCCGACAGCCGGTCGGTCGCGGTCAGCATAAACAGCGTCGCGGCAACCAGCAGCTTGTCGGCGATCGGATCGAGAAACCGCCCGATCTCGGATTGCTGAGCCCAGCGCCGCGCCATGTGACCGTCGAGCCAATCCGTCACTCCCGCCGCCGAGAACAGCGCACAGGCGAACCAACGCGCGTAGTCGCCCGGAACATAGAAGGTCGCCGCCACCAGCGGGATCGCCAGGATACGCGACAGGGTCAAAAGATTGGGCAGGCTGGTCAACGGCACGCTGGTCTCCGTGCGGGCGGGCGGTGCGGGAAGCCCGCCCGCCGGCATCTTAACCATCCGCATG
>DASYUS010000372.1:0-3945 GCA_036000945.1 Allostellaceae bacterium | reverse complement strand
CGGCATCCTCATCCCGCCGAGCATCATCATGGTGATCTACGGGCTGTTGACCGAAACCAGCATCTCGAAGCTGTTTCTCGCCGGCTTCCTGCCGGGCCTGATGACCGTGGCTGGATTTATGCTGGCAATTGCCGTGATGACCCAGATCAATCCGAGCCTCGGACCGCCGGGGGCACGGGCCTCTGCACGGGAGAAGCTGCTCGCCCTGCGGAGCATATGGGGCCCCGGAGCGCTGTTTCTGCTGGTGATCGGCGGGCTCTATCTCGGCGTCTTCTCACCGACCGAGGCCGCCAGCATCGGCGCCGTCGGCGCCTTCGCTCTCGGGGTTCTCAACCGCGGCTTCGATCGCGCAGCACTGGCCAGTGCGCTGTTGGACACGGTGAAGACGACGGCGATGATCTTCACGATCCTGATCGGCGCGATCCTGTTCAACAATTTCTTGATCCTTGCCTCGATGCCGACGTTGGTCAGCGGCTGGCTCAGTGGGCTGCCGCTCGGCAGCACCGCAATCCTGCTGGTCATCCTCGGGATGTATCTGGTGCTCGGGTGCCTGCTCGATTCGCTGGCGATGATCCTGCTGACGATCCCGATCGTGTTCCCGATTGTCAGCGCGCTCGGTTACGATCCGGTATGGTTCGGGATCATCGTCGTGATGGTCGTCGAGCTCGGTCTGATCACCCCACCGATCGGCATGAACGTGTTCGTCATCAAGGGTATCGCTCGCGAAGTCCCGCTCGAGACGATTTTCCGAGGGGTTACCCCGTTCATCATCGCCCAGATCCTGCTGATCCTGATCCTGGTGGCGTTTCCGGGGAGTGCGCTGTGGCTGCCCTCGACGATGGCGCGCTGAGGGGTGCCGGTCACCACGCGGGCTTTGCTCCCCAGGCGAGAAATCCGTCGTTCTTGAGGCCGGGCTTGCCGTAGGCGAGCTGCTCGCCGTCGAGACCGAGGACATGACCGCCGGCGGCTTCGAGCACGGCTTGGCCTGCGGCGGTATCCCATTCCATCGTCGTGCCGAAGCGCGGATAAAGATCGGCCTCGCCCGCGGCAATGACGCCGAATTTGAGGGCGCTGCCGCATTTGTTGCGTTCGAGCACCGGCCGCCCCTCGAAATACTCGGCGAGGCGACGGCTGTTCTCGTGGCTGCGGCTGTGCACGACGACGACCCCCTTCGGCGCCGGGACGCGCGCCCGGATCGGCGCGAACGCTCCGCCGTTTAGCCGCCGCATCGCCGTGCCCGGCCCGTGCGCGGTGTAGGTCACCCCGACCGCCGGGCCGTGCACCACGCCGAGCACCGGCCGGCCGTGCTCGATCAACCCGATCAACACCGCGAACTCGCCGTTGCGCGCGACGAATTCCCGCGTCCCGTCAAGCGGGTCAACACACCAGAAGCGCGCCGCCGGCGAGATGAACCCGCCTTCCGGCACCGTCTCTTCCGAGACCACCGGGATGTCCGGGAAGGCTTCGGTCAGCATCGCGACGATGACCCGCTCGGAGGCGAGGTCGGCCTCGGTCACCGGCGTCTTGTCGTCCTTGTGGGTAACCTCGAACGGGTCGGCATAAACGCGCATCACCGCATCGCCGCCGGCAAGGGCGGCGCGCAGGGCAACATCGAGCAATGAATCCATGATCACCATCAGGCTGGTTTCGGCGCGGCGCTGCACAACGCGCGCCACAGGCGTTCGGGGGTCAGCGGCATGTCGAGATGCTCGATGCTGCGCTCGGCGAGCGCGTCGATGACGGCGTTGACCAGTGCCGGCGGGGCGCCGATCGCCCCGGCCTCGCCGGCGCCCTTGATGCCCAGCGGGTTGGTCAGGCACGGCACGACATTGTACGAAAATTCGAGTGGCGGCAGATCGTCGGCGCGCGGCAGCGCGTAATCGGTCAACGACCCGGTGACGAGCTGGCCGCTCTCCGGATCATAGACGACGCGTTCGAGCATCGCCTGGCCGATCCCCTGGGCGATACCGCCATTGACCTGCCCGGCGAGCAGCAGTGGGTTGACGACCGTGCCGAAATCGTCGACGACGAGATAGCGCAGGATGTCGATTTGCCCAGTCTCGGGATCGATTTCGACTTCGCAGACGTGGCAGCCGTTGGGGAAGGTCGGCGACGGCGGGGTGAAATGCCCGCTTTCGGCAAAACCCGGCTCCAGCCCTGGCGGCAGCTGCGCCGGGTTGAAGGCGGCGCGCGCCACCGCCTCGATCGCGACGCTGCGGTCGGTGCCGGCAATCGCGAAGAGGCCGTCCGAGAAGGCGATGTCGGCCTCGGCCGCCTCCAGCAGATGCGCGGCGATCTTCTTGCCCTTGTCGATCAGCTTGTCAGCGGCATGAGCGAGGGCGGCGCCACCGACCGGCAGCGAACGCGAGCCGCCGGTGCCGCGGCCGAAGGCGACCGCATCGGTATCGCCCTGCAGGACGCGGACCTTGTCGGGCGGCACGCCCAGCTTTTCCGCGGCGAGCTGCGCATAGGCGGTCTGGTGCCCCTGCCCCGAGGATTGCGTTCCCATCAGCAAGGTCAGCGTGCCGGCGGGGTCGAAGCGTAATTCGGCGAATTCGTCGGGCGGAAAGCCGGATTGCTCGATATAGACGGCGTGGCCGAGCCCGCGACACTTCCCGCGCACCCGCGCTTCGGCGCGCCGTGCTGGGAAACCGGCGGCATCGGCGGCAGTGAGCGCGTCGGCCATGTTGCGGGCGAAATCGCCGCTGTCGTAGGTCAGGCCGAGCGGCGTCGCGTACGGCATCGCGGCGGGGCGGATGAAATTGCGCCGGCGCAGTTCGTCGCCGCTGACCCCAAGCCGGCGCGCGGCATGATCGATCAGCCTCTCGACCGCGTAGGCGGCCTCCGGCCGCCCGGCGCCGCGATAGGCGTCGACCGGCACGGTGTTGGTGAAGACGCCCTTGACCGCGACGTGGACCGCCGGGATCGCATAGACCGCGCTGTACATGACCGCCCCGGCGAAGGTCGGGATCTCCGGCGCAAAATTCGACAGGTAGGCCCCCATGTTGGCGGTTAGCGCAACATCGAGGCCGAGAAAGCGCAGCTCGTCGTCGAGCGCGAGGTCGAGCCGGGCAAGGTTGTCGCGCCCCTGTGTATCGGTCGTGAACGCATCCGAGCGGTCGGGGACCCATCTGACCGGCCGCCCGAGCTGTTTCGCCGCCCACAGCACCAGCACGTGCTCGGGATAGAGAAACAGCTTCATCCCAAACCCGCCGCCGACATCGGGCGTCACCACCCGGATGCGGTTTTCCGGCATATGGAAAATATGCTCGGCCAAGAGATTCCGCACGAAATGGGAGCCCTGCGTCGAACTCCATAGCGTGTAGCTGTCCTCGCCCCAGTCGTATTCGCCGATTGCGCCGCGCGGCTCCATCGAGTTGACGACGACGCGGTTGTTGACGAGGCTGACCGCAATGCGATGACGTGCTCCCGTGGCAGCGCGCTCGACCGCGGCGCGATCGCCGATCTTCCACTCGAAGCACAGATTGCCGGGGTGCTCGTCCCACACCGCGGGGCGGCCGGGTTCGAGCGCGTGCCCGGTTTCGACGACCGAGGGCAGCGGCTGGTAATCGACGGCGACGAGTTCTGCCGCATCGCGCGCAGCGGCCGCGGTCTCGGCGACGACCATCGCCACGGTGTCGCCGACATGGCGCACCCGGTCCGCCGTAATCGCCGGGCGCGGCGGCGCCGCCATGCCGGGAACCCCGCTCATGCAGGGGATCGGGCCGATTCCGTCCCGCGCCAGGTCGGCGCCGGTGAACACCGCCAGCACGCCCGGCACCGCTGCCGCCGCGCTCGTGTCGATTTCGCGGATCACGGCATGCGCGTGCGGCGAGCGGAGCATCGCTGCATGGGCCTGGCGCGGCCGGGCGAGATCGTCGAGGTAGCGGCCGTGCCCGGTCAGGAAGCGCCGGTCCTCGACCCGGCGCACCGGCTGGCCGATGC
>DASYUS010000371.1:0-2462 GCA_036000945.1 Allostellaceae bacterium | reverse complement strand
AGCACTTCGTCAGGGGCGTCACCTATGGCCCGTTCGCCGCCGGCGGCGACGGCGCGCCGTTTCCGGCACGCCTGGTCGTCGAGCACGATTTCGCGCTGATGGCGAGCGCTGGCATCAACACCGTGCGGGTGTTCACCGTGCCGCCCCTCTGGCTGCTCGACGTCGCCGAGGAGGCGGGGCTCAAGGTGCTGGTTGGGTTGCCGTGGTCGCAGCATGTCGCCTTTCTCGACAGCGCCACGGTCAAGGCCGGGATCCGCGCGGCGGTTGCCGCCGGGGTGCGGGCCTGCGCCCATCATCCGGCGGTGTTTGCCTATCTCGTCGGCAATGAGATCCCGCCCGACATGATCCGCTGGCACGGTGCCGCCGCGGTGCGGCGTTTTCTCAAGGAGCTCGTGGCGCTGGTGCGGCATGAGCACCCGGGCGCGCTGGTCAGCTACGCCAACTTCCCGTCGACCGAATATCTGACGATCGATTTCACCGATTTCCTCTGCTTCAACGTCTACCTGCACGACGAGACGGCGTTTCGCCGCTACATCGCCAGGCTGCACAATCTGGCCGTCGACAAGCCCTTGGTGCTGACCGAGTTCGGCGTCGATTCGCTGCGCCACGGCGAGGACGAGCAGGCGCATACGCTCTCCTGGCAGGTCGGCGCCGCCTTTGCCGCCGGCGTCGCGGGCACCTTCGTCTTTGCCTGGACCGACGAATGGTTCACCGGCGGCCACCTGATCGAGGATTGGGCCTTCGGCCTGGTCGACCGGGACCGCCAGCCGAAGCCTGCCGTCGACGCGGTGTCGCAGCGCTACCAAGGCCCGGTGCCGCCGGCGTTGCCGCGCTACCCGCGCGTGTCGGTCGTGGTCTGTGCCTACAACGCCGAGCGGACGATGGAAGCCTGCCTCGCCTCGCTCGAAACCCTCGATTATCCCGATTACGAGGTCGTCGTCGTCAATGACGGCTCGACCGACCGCACGCTCGAGATCTCGGAGGGTTTCCCCTACTGCCGGATCATCAGCCAGCCGAATATGGGGCTCTCGGTTGCGCGCAATGTCGGGGCCGAAGCGGCGACCGGCGAGATCGTCGCCTATACCGACAGCGATTGCGTTGCCGACCCGGACTGGCTGACCTACCTCGTCGCCCGGATGGAAGCCGCCGGGCTCAGCGCCTGCGGCGGCCCCAATTTCCCGCCGCCCGAAGAAAGCCTGGTGCCGGCTGCGGTCGCGGTCTCGCCGGGCGGCCCGACGCATGTCCTCATTTCGGACGAGGTCGCCGAGCATATCGCCGGCTGCAACATGGCGTTCCGCCGCGAAGTATTGCTAGCGCTCGGCGGGTTTGATCCGCAATACCGCGCCGCCGGCGACGATGTCGACATCTGCTGGCGCTTCCAGGATGCCGGCCGCACGATCGGCTTCAGCCCCGCCGCGGTGGTCTGGCATTTCCGCCGCAACACCGTGCGCGCCTACATCAACCAGCAGCGCGGCTACGGCAAGGCCGAGGCGCTGGTCTATGCCAAGCACCCGTTCCGCTTCAATCTGTTCGGCCAGGCCAAGTGGCTCGGGCGGATCTACGGCGACCTGTCCGCTGCGCTCCTGTTGTCACGGAAGCCGGTGATCTATTCCGGCGTCTTCGGGCGCGGGCTGTTTCAGACGATGTACGAGCCGCCGTCGTCGCTGACCGCGCTGTTGCCGCTGACCTTCGAGTGGAGCGTCGCCGCGATCGTTCTGGCCCTGATCGGGATCGCCGGCGGCGGCTGGCTGTGGCTGCTCGCGGGACCGTTGCTGGCGACCTGGGCGATGTGCGTGATCGGTGCCCTGAAGGCGCCGATCGACCTGCGCTTCACCGGCATCAAGGCGCGGGCGCTGGTCGCCCTCCTGATCTATCTCGGACCGTTGCTGCGCGGCTGGGAGCGCCTCAAGTGGCGCTTCAAGACGATGCAGACCAACGATCATTTCCGTCTCCCCCCGGTCGAGCAGCGGGCCCGCATCGCCTGGCCGGAGCGCGCCTTCGTGCTGTCGTATTGGAGCGAAGCGGCGGCCGAGAAGGAGGTACTGCTCCAGGGGTTGATGGATTTCCTGTTGCCGCAGAAATATTTCGTCGTCGCCGATACCGGCTGGAGCAAATGGGACCTGAAGATCGCGCGCGGCCTGTGGAGCCGGGCATTGGTCACGGTCTGCGCCGAGAACCACGGCGGTCCGAAGCGACTCTTGCGGGTGCGCTGTGCGATGCGCTCTTCCAGCCTCGCCCGCGTGCTGCTGCGCTGCTACGCGGCGCTCGGGGCCGGCAGCCTGATCCTCGGCGCGCCGCTGGCGGCGGTGGTCTTTTTTGCCGCCGCGCTCGTCAACATCGGCGTCATCGGCTGGCAGCTGGCGATTTTTGGCCGGCTGATGCACCGGATCATCGAACCGGTGGCGCGGCAGGCCGGGCTGCTGCCGGCCGAACCGATCGGCGCCAAGGCCCTGCCGATCGGC
>DASYUS010000370.1:0-6165 GCA_036000945.1 Allostellaceae bacterium | reverse complement strand
CCGACCAGGTCGACAAACACGATGAGGAAGAGGATCGGCATCAGCGCGCCGTTGATATCGCGCCGGCGCCGCGCCCGACAAGAGCCGATCGATGCGCAGGTGCCCGCCTCGCGCGGAAACCGCCCTGACGAAATGTCGCGGCCGCGTCGGCGGCAACGACCGGCGCGCTGATCGCGCCCCGCGGGCATTTCCCCGCTGGCTCATTGGCAGAAATGGGTATTTCCCGGCAAGACACGGCGTGCCACAATCTCCAACAGAGGATGAATGGCTTAACCCTCTAGGGCAGGTAGGTTTGTCGGTTTGCAATTTTCTGGAAAATTAACCACGCTTTCGGTTGCGAAGCTCTATCGAGAGCAGGCAAATTAACCTCGCTTTAACCGCCTGCCGCTTAGTTATGGCACGCCCGCTTAACCCCAGGAGAGTTCCAATGCGTTTTTTCGAGATGATCAAGAACCTGCGCAACGACGAGAGCGGCGTGACCGCGATCGAATACGGCCTGATTGCCGCCCTGATCGCAGTCGTCGCGATCGCCGCGTTCCAGCTCGTCGGCACCAACCTGAGCAACACGTTCAACAGCGTCGCGACGGCGATGTAAGCCTCCGCCTCGCGGCGGCTCAAATTCGGCGACCAAGGGGGCCGGGGATTTTATCCTCGGCCCCCGCGGTGTTTGGATCCCACCACGCCCGGCGCTGAGCCTTGGCGATCGGTCCTGTCCCAGGTCGGACCGCTGCCCGCCACCCCTCCCCGCCTTGAAAAAATTTTGCCGTCCGAGCCTTGCCCGACCGCCGCGCCACGGCGCTACAATGTGAAAAGCGCGGTGACGTGGCTGGTTGAGGAGTGGACGATGCAGCTCGGCAAGCTCGGCGTGTGGGCGGCCATGGACGTCCTGACGGCGGCGGACGGTGCGGCATTTGCGCGGCGGGTCGAGGGCTGGGGCTATGCCGCGCTGTGGCTGCCCGAGAGCCGCGGCCGCAACGTCTTGGTACATTCTGCCTGGCTGCTCGCCAACACGCAGCGGCTGATCGTCGCGCCAGGCATTGCCAACATCTACGCCCGCGACGCGATGGCGATGGCGAACGGCCAGCGCGCCCTCGCCGAACAGTCGGGCGGACGCTTTCTGCTCGGGCTCGGCGTTTCGCATGTGCCGTCGGTCGAAGGCGTGCGCGGCCATACCTACGGTCGGCCGGTGACGACGATGCGGACGTATCTCGAGGCGATGCAAGCGGCGCCCTATGGCGCCCCCGAACCGGCGGAAAGGCCGCTGACCATTCTCGCGGCGCTCGGGCCGCGCATGCTGGCGCTGTCGTCGAGCCATGCCGACGGCGCCCACCCCTACAACGTCAACCCCGAACACACCGCCGAGGCGCGCCACATCCTCGGCCCCGGCAAACTGTTGTGCCCCGAGGTCTGGGTGCTGCTCGAAAGCGATGCGGCAAAGGCGCGCGGGCTCGGCCGCCACGCGCTGGCCAATTACCTGCGGCTCGACAATTACGTCAACAACTGGCGGCGTCTCGGTTTCGGTGACGACGATTTCGCCGGCGGCGGCTCCGACCGCTTCATCGACGCCAACATCGCCTGGGGTGGCGAGGCGGCGATCAGGCGGCGCCTCCAGGAGCACTGGGATGCCGGTGCCGACCATGTCTGCATCCAGTCGATCAACCCCGACGGCTCGCGCCGGCCCGATGAAACGGTGCTGGCGCTGCTGGCCCCGGCGGGAAGCGGCTAAACCTTTCGTCACCTTGACGGGTTCCCACTCGCATCCGACATTGGTCGGGCCAAGTTCCGAGCGATCGCCCGTCGCCGGGCGCCCGTCCACCGAGGGCGCGGCCAGACCAGAAGCAAGGTCGTTGAGCCATGTACTCTGAAATCACCCGCGCGATCAAAGTCACGGTCCGCCCGTTCTACCTCGAGCAGCACTCTTCGCCGGCCGACAACCATTACGTCTGGGCCTATCACGTACGGATTGAGAACACCGGCGGCGAGACCGTGCAGTTGCGCCGCCGGCATTGGCGGATCACTGACAGCCGCGGGCATCTCGAGGAGGTGCGCGGCCCGGGCGTCGTCGGCGAACAGCCGGTGCTCGCGCCGGGCCAGAGCTTCGAATATACCAGCAGCTGCCCGCTGCCGACGCCGTCCGGCTTCATGGTCGGCGATTACGAGATGGAGACGCCGGGCGGCGAGAATTTCCTGGTGCGCGTTCCTGCCTTTTCGCTCGACACGCCGCAGCAGCCGATACGGCTCAACTGACCGAACGGCAGGCGACACGGCGCCGTGAGGGCGCCGCCTCCCGCAGAAAGAGAGACCGGATGCCGAATTTCGCCAACTCGAGCGCGCCGCAGGCGCGGATCCAACGGCTCCCTGCCCAGGAGCCGCTCCACGTTCGTCGGCCGTCCCGCGAGGAAGCCCTCGAAGCGGTGCGCACGCTGATCCGCTGGGCCGGCGACGACCCCGAGCGCGAGGGCCTGCTCGGCACCCCGGATCGCGTCGTCCGATCCTATGCGGAATTCTTCAGCGGCTACGACGAGGACCCGGTGGCGCTGCTGCAGCGCACCTTCGAGGAGATGGACGGGTATGACGAGATCGTCATGCTCAAGGACATCCGTTTCGAATCGCATTGCGAGCACCATATCGCGCCGATCATCGGCCGGGTCCACATCGCCTACCTGCCCAACAACCGGGTCGTCGGCATCTCCAAGCTCGCCCGGCTCGTCGAGGTCTACGCCAAGCGCCTGCAGATCCAGGAGAAGATGACGGCGCAGATCGCCAACACGATCGACGAGGTGCTGCAGCCGAAGGGCGTCGCCGTGGTCATCGAGGGCGCCCACCAGTGCATGACGACGCGCGGCGTCCACAAGCCGGGGGTCAGCATGGTGACCAGCCGGATGCTCGGCGTCTTCCGTACCGACCCGACGACGCGGCGCGAGGTGCTGTCGATGATCGGCACGCCGGGCGGCGCGAGTGGCGAGCACGTTTGACCGCCACCCGCTTCCATTATCGCCTCGGCGCCAACCAGCCGGCCGCCAGCCCGACCGCCCGCCGCCTCGCCGAGATGGCCGAGGCGATCCTGCGCGAAACCGACGGCGCGTTGCGCCTTGAGGTCTTTCCCGAAAGCCGGCTCGGTCCCGACCCGCAGATGTTTGCCGACCTGCAGACGGGTGCACTCGAATTCTACATGTCGGGGGCGCTCCTCGGCGGGGTTGCGCCGACCAGCGCCCTGCCGCTGCTGCCGTTCGCCTTCAGCGACAGTAGGGCGGTGTTTGCCGCGCTCGACGGTGCGCTCGGCGACATCATCCGTCGCGAGCTGGCAGGGGCCGGGCTCTTCGCTTTCGCCCGCTCCTGGCAGAACGGCTTCCACCACATCACCACAAGCGCCCGGCCGATCAATGACGCGGCCGATTTCGCCGGCCTCAAGATCCGCAGCCCCGGCGGCGCCATTGCCGCAGATTTCTTCGCGACCCTCGGCGCCGAGCCGGGCATGGTGCCGTTCAGCGGGCTTTATGAGGCGCTGAAGGCAAAAGCCTTCGACGGTCAGAGCGATCCGCTCGGTATTGTGCAATCGCTCAGGCTCTACGAGGTGCAGCAATATCTCAGCCTCACCGCGCACTGGTGGACCGGCTTCACCCTGCTCGCCAACGCTGTCTCGTGGCAGGCCTTGCCCGCCGAGATCCGGGCGGTCGTCGAACGCAACGCCGACAAATTCGCGCTGTTGCAGCGCGCCGACGTCGAGGCGATCAACGCCGCCGGGGCCGAAGCCCTGGCGGACCGCGGCATGATCGTCAACGAGGCCGACACTGCCGGCATCCGCGCTCGCCTCGGCGATTTTTACGCGCGCTGGCGGGCCCGTTTCGACGCCGCCGCCTGGAAGCTCCTGGAGGACGCGGCCGGCGGCCTCGGCCCGTAGCGCGTAGGATGGCCTGAGCGGCGAAGCCCATCTTTTCGTCGGCCGGCTGGCCGGCTTCGCTGCGCTCAGCCCACCCTACGATGCCTCGCCCATTGGATCGTGCTTGCCGGTCATTTCGATATATCGAAAAATATCGTTGACTCATCTGACGCCCCATTGCTATTTCGATGATCGGTGAATTATCCAAGGATCTGGCGCCATGGATCGTCAGCGGGTGATTGCCGCGCTCGGCGCACTTGCCCAGGAGACCCGGCTCGACCTGTTCCGCCTGCTCGTTACCTGTGGCCCCGATGGGCTGCCCGCCGGGATCATCGCCGAACGGCTCGGGGTACAGCCCTCCTCGCTGTCGTTTCACCTCGCGCAGCTTGTGCATGCCGGGCTGATCACCCAGCGCCGGCTCGGCCGACAGCTGATCTATTCCGCCGAATACGGCGCGATGAACGCGCTCCTGGGCTACCTGACGGAAAATTGCTGCGGCCGGGGCGCTTCCTGCGTGCCCGCGTGCAACCCCGCCGCTTCCGGCGCGGAGCGCAAGCCGGATACCACCGCCGCTTGAGAGAACGGGAGAAGAATCATGGGTCAGGCTGAAATCAAGGAAATGGTGCGGACACGCTACGGCAGCATTGCCGCCACCGCCGAGGCCTCGCAGGGGGCCAGCCAACCTGCCGCCGCCTGCTGCGGTCCGACACTGACCTCCCGGTTCGACGAAAAGGCCCTGAAAATGGGCTATTCCGCGGCGGAACTCGCCTCGGTTCCCGAAGGCGCCAATCTCGGGCTGGGCTGCGGCAACCCCCAGGCGATCGCCGCAATGCGGCCTGGCGAAACGATCATCGATTTCGGCAGCGGCGCCGGGTTCGACTGCTTTCTCGCCGCCCAGCAGGTCGGCCCGCAAGGCCATGTCATCGGCGTCGACATGACGCATGAGATGCTGAAGAAGGCGCGCGATAACGCCGCCCGGATCGGCGCGACAAACGTCGAATTCCGGCTCGGCGAATTGGAGCACCTGCCGGTCGCGGACAACACCGCCGACGCGGTGATCTCGAACTGCGTGATCAACCTGGTCCCCGACAAGCCGCAGGTTTTCCGCGAGGCGTTCCGCGTGCTGAAGCCGGGCGGCCGGCTTGCCGTCTCCGATATCGTCAACACCGTGCCACTGCCCGCCGAGCTGCAATCGGACCCGGCGCTGCTGTGCGGCTGCGTCGCCGGCGCCGCGCCGGCCGAGAGCGTAGCGGGCTGGCTCACGGCGGCCGGGTTTGTTGACGTGCGCGTCACCCCCAAACCCGAAAGCCGCGAGCTGATCGGAACCTGGGCGCCCGGGCGAGGCATCGAGAACCACATCGTCTCGGCCATCGTCGAGGCGCGCAAGCCGGCGCCGGGGGAGGTTCCCGCCGCTGCCTGTTGCGCTCCGTCGTGCTGCGCTTCGTAGGGCCGGAAGGTGGGCGCCAGGCCCTACAACGTCCTGTTCCTGTGCACCGGCAACTCGGCGAGAAGCATTCTCGCCGAGGTGCTGCTCGACCATTGGGGCAAGGGGCAATTCAAGGGATACAGCGCCGGCAGCTTCCCGAAAGGTACGGTGAATCCGTTCGCACTCGAGCTGCTCGAACGGCTCGGTCTGCCGGCGCGTGGCTTGAGCAGCAAGAGCTGGGACGAATTCGGCAAGGCGGGCGCGCCGGTGATGGATTTCGTCTTCACGGTCTGCGACCAAGCCGCCGGGGAGGTCTGCCCGGTCTGGCCGGGCACCCCGATCACCGCGCATTGGGGCGTCGCCGACCCCGCCGCCGTCGAAGGCAGCGAGAACGAGCGGCGGCAGGCCTTCCGCGCGGCTTACCGCGAGCTTGAGACGCGCATCAAGCTGTTTGTCTCGCTGCCGCTCGACAAGCTTGACCGCATGGCTCTGGAACGCCGCGTCGCGGCGATCGGCCGGTGCCCTGAACAGGAGGAAGCGTGAGTTCTCTCACCGATACCGCGTCCCGCCGCACCACCATCGCGCTCGGTACGTTCGAGCGCTACCTGACGCTCTGGGTCGCGCTGTGCATCCTTGCCGGCGTCGTGCTCGGCCGCCTGGTGCCGGGGCCGTTCCAGGCGCTTGGGCGGATGACGGTCGCCCAGGTCAACATCCCGGTTGCCGTCCTGATCTGGCTGATGATCGTACCGATGCTCGTCAAGGTCGATTTCGCAGCGTTGCACCGCGTTGCCGAGCAGTGGCGGGGCATCGCCGTCACCGTCGGGATCAACTGGCTGGTCAAGCCGTTCAGTATGGCCCT
>DASYUS010000369.1:0-2484 GCA_036000945.1 Allostellaceae bacterium | reverse complement strand
TGGCGCCGGCCCGAACCCGCACACCCTTGTAGGGATGCCCGGCATCGAGGGTAAACATCGCGCTGATCGGAAAGAACCCCTCGGCGTTCTGCGATTGCTGGGGGCTGTTGGCGATCAGCTGCAGATCGAGCACGTTGTCGGCCGGCTTGCCGAAGAAAAACGGCACCAGTTGCGGCGAGCTCCAGCCCGCCGAACTGGCCAGCCCATTCACCCGAATGACGTCGAATTTGGGCTCGCTCGCCGAGCGCAGCACCTCGATGCCGGTCACGTACATCACCGGCATTTCCAGCGGCCGGGCGGCCCCGGCCGGGCCCGCCGCTCCCGGATCCGCTCCCGGCAGAGCAAAGCCGGCCGATGAGCCGCCTTGCCCGCCGCCAGGCTGCGCACCTTGCGCGAATGCGGTTGCGCCCAGACCGGCCGCAACCGCGACGGCCGCGATGATCGCGCCGAACGTCCGATAGATCTGCCTCATCCCCGCCTCCGAGTTGATTTTGCCCCTGAGACCGGCCACCCGCTTCAGACAGCCGGCAATTCCTCTTGCCTCGCCCCGCCGCCGACCGTTGCCGCCCCGAGCGTGCGAATTTCGGTCTCCGAAAGACTGCCGGCCTGCTGGCCGACCCGGTCGAGCAGATCGAGAACGAGGTCGGTTGCGCGCATTTTCGTCATCCGGCAATAGGTCGTTTCAGTGCTGACGAACGTGCCGTTTTCGGCGAGCTTGTTGACCGGCTCGCCGCCGCCGCAGACGCTGAAATATTCGCAGCTCTGCCGGCACAGCTCGACGCCGGCATTGATGTCGGCAAGCATCCGGACCAGGACCGGCCGTTGCGGCAGATCGACGAGCCGGTCGCGGTTGATGTTGCCGATGATGAAATCGTCATAAGCCGGGTTTTTCAGCCCGAGCAATTCGGGCGAAAACGTCGCCAGGTTGCCGGCCCAGTCCATGCTGATGATCGCAAACGGCTCGACCAGTTGATTGAAGAACACCGTGTCCTTCGGGCGCAACACCTGCCGGGTCGCGTCGTCGATCTCGCGAATGAAGGCAATCCTGTCGGGCGAGGCAGCGGCCAATCGCCAGAACTCGCGCAGGAACCGGTAATAGGAATCGGCGATCCCCACCTCGCCGAACGAACGCGACACGTGATCGCCCTCGCTTTCCTCGACGTTGAAGCAGATCCGGTCGATCCCCTCGGACAGGTAGAAGTCGAACATCTCGTGCGGTGCGGCGAGGCTTTCCGCCGACAGCACCGAGATGACGTGAAACGGTACCGCGTGGCGGCGCAACCGGCGGATGCCGGCGATCGTGCGCGCAAAGGTGCCGCGCCCGGCGCGCGTCACCCGGTTGATGTCGTGGAGCCGCTCGGGACCGTCGACGCTGACCCCGACATTGATTTGCTCGGCTAGGAAGAACTCGCACCAGGCATCGTCGATCAGCGTCCCGTTCGTCTGAAAGGCGTGGGTCAAAGCCAGCTCCGGCGGCTTCAGTCGGTCGACCAGCCGGAAGGCCCGCCGGTAAAAATCGATCGGCAGCACCATCGGCTCGCCGGCATGCCAGACGACGGTGACGCCGTCCTCCGCCCAATCCGCGGCAAACACCTGGGAAAAGAGACGTTCCAGTGTCGCTTCGGCGACCACCGCCTTGTTGCCGCGGTCCGGCAGATAGCAATAGCGGCAATCGATATTGCAGAACGGCGTCGGCTGAATCACCAGCAGCTGGATGCGTGGCATCGGCGGCGCGGGTCCCGGCACGCCATCATGCCATCAGGCGCTACCAGTTGCCCCACCCGTTGCGCCAGTTGTTCCAGCCGTTGCGCCAGTTGCGCCAGTTGTTCCAGGGAACGCCGTAGTTGAAATTGGCCCAGGGCGTCCCGAAGCCAAAGCCGAAGCCGCCATTGCCCCAGTTGCCCCAGGCGAGACGTTGCCCGCCGGCGCCGTCTGCCCCCCGCGTCCGCCCGCCGGAAACCTCCGACACGGCCTCGCGGATGGCGGCGAGCCGCTCCGATACCCGCTCGCCTTGCGCCGACGGCTCCGGCTGGCCCGCCAGCTCCTGGCTCGCCGCACCCGGCGCCGAGGAGCCGAGCAGCACGGCCATGCCGATCGCGCCCGGGGTCGCGAGCTTCGACACGACGTTGAGGTATTTCTGCCGCAGCGACAACGCTTCCTCCTTCATCATCGACCGTTGGCGTGCCCCGGACGGCCACCGCGCGCGAGGCACGGACGCTCGTCCGGCGGCACCTGGTTGTGCAAGGCGCGATAGTTTCCCGCAACCGCAGAACTGCGGCAGCCTATCGCACAATCGGCGGCGAGGTCAATTTCGGCTGCCGTCGCGGGCCCACGGCGGCGCCAGCGCCAGGATGCGGGCATGGACCGGGCAGTCGGGCACATGCGCGCCCGGCAGATAGCCGAGGCTCATCAGGAACTCGCCGACGATGAGGCCGCCGGTAAAGCGGAAAGTCTGGCGGAAAAGGCGCGTCCATTCGTCGGGTG